>JAZRYU010000017.1:0-3167 GCA_045600885.1 Prevotella sp. | reverse complement strand
GGCCTTGCACTGACGGTCGTAAGTGGCACTACTGGAACAACTTAACATAATATCCATTCAAATTGTATAAAGCTGCGGGCTACTACCCTTCGAATAGAGGCACAAAAGCCAATCCGCAGGGTTATACAATTTATATTATGTTTAAGTTGTGGATTTACAGCACTTTAGGTTCCTCGAAGGTAGGTGCCTGGCCGTTCATCTCCCCTGTGGGGTTGGGGGCAAGTAGAATGCAGTGAGCTGACGGGCTTGCCCGGCTACTGACTGCATACCTTTTTCCATTATCATCAGGCTCTTCGGTGGCGGCTTCGCCGACATCGAGGAGCATAATGACCCCAGCAAGGTGGTTTTGGCGGCCTTGTTGCCGACGAAACGACCGCAGCTGACCGCTTTGTCTCCCTTCGCACCGCACGAATGCTCTTGCCCGTAGTGACTGTGGACAACGGAGGGCTTGCACTGACATTCGCATACCACTGACGCAAAATTTCGCCGTCAGGCGGGAATCATCAAAATTATCAAAACTCCCTATAACAGTAATACCACATATAGCGGACACTCGCTCTTATGCCTTGACATATAGTAGAGAACAACGATTAGCAGGATAACGCCCATACCTACACCGCCTTTCTGATTGAAGGCCACCATCAGCAAACGCACTACCACCACGATGAATACGGAGAACCACAACGGCAGCACGATGACCGGCGGCAGCCGGTAGTCGGCCCGCCGCAGGGCGGGAGGGTGGGGAAAGCCGCAGGCTGCGAAGCAGCCGAGGCAGTGCGGAAGGCGGAAGCAAGTCTGTGGACTTCGCAGCACAGCGGAGAATGTCAACAGTCTTGCCCGCCTGGAGCCAATGGGCCATGTCGGTGGTACGGCCGACACTTGTGGCGGACTTTCGACCGACACCGCTTTATTCTGCATTATAACACTGATTACTTGCAATTTGGTGCAATTTGGCTTGAAAATTGATTCTGTTGTAGAAAATTATTTATATTTTTGCAAACTTAATAGAATTGTCGAATCATGTTAGACGCTGAATACAAATACTATCTGGAGCACCAACAGGAATTGCTGGAGTTGTATAGAGGGCGTTTCGTTGTCATCGTCGGAGAGACCGTAGTAGGAAATTACGGTACTCAAGCTGAGGCATATCTGAATTCTATCAAGGACCATGAACTTGGAACGTTCCTCATCCAAGAATGTACTGATGGCACCTCTGGATATACTCAGACTTATCATTCACGAGTTATCTTTGCCTAATGCCAGCAGTCCCTTTAGCAAAAGCCTTTACTCAACGGTACAATGGCATCACTGATGCTTTGAAGACGGAGTGTGTTGTTTATCCAGCATTCGACCCCAAGACTCAGGTGCAGCCAGATGGATGCAAGGTAAACTGCTTATGGGATACTGGTGCAACGAAATCTGTCATATCAGCCCGACTGGTTAATGCACTTGGACTAAAGCCGATTGGGAAGGTGACGATTTGCCATGCGCAAGGTCAGACAGATGTGAATACATACCTGATTAACGTTATGCTTACGAATAACGTTGGAGTGACTTTCTTGCAGGTTAGCGAAGGCGTATTATCGGGGTTTGATATGTTGATTGGCATGGACATTATTTCTCAGGGGGATTTCTCCTTGTCATGCTCCGGAGGAAAAACCGTCTTTTCATTCCAAACGCCATCGACTCATGAAGTTGATTATGTGACAGGTAAAATGATTCAGGCTCCTATAGTAAAGCCAGATAAAGAACCAGGGCGCAATGACCCTTGTCCTTGTGGTAGCGGGAAAAAGTATAAACATTGTTGCGGAAAATAAAAACACTATGAATAAGGAAGACGCATTAACTCTCAAAGCTGTGATTCTTTACATTTTGAAGAATTGCTCCGCTCGTGTGAGTCGCAATGTGTATTACATTGTGAAGACTGCTTTTGTTGCACAGCAAAAGCATCTCGCAAAGTACCTTTGCCCACTCTATGAGGATAAAATTGCCGCCTTGCAATTCGGTCCTGTTCCTTCCAATATCTATGATGCATTGAAAATTGCACGTGGCGATTCCAATGCTATGTATTTTCACCGCAATGATGATCTACACCTTGTCTTCGATTCCATTTCGTTCTGCGATGAAATTTATACTGCAAACGAAGACCCAGATATGAACTATTTGTCTTCTTCGGCGATTGAATGCATTAATGAAGCGTTAAGCGAAGTTTCCAAAATGACTTTTGACCAAATAGTTAATGCTACTCACGGAGAGGAATGGACTCGAGCGTACAACAATCAAGGCAGCAAAAACATGAGTTATCTTGCTATCGCAAAGGAAGGCGGTGCCGATGAATCGTCCATTTCATATTTGAAAGATAATCTTGAACTTGATTGCTTGCTCAAGTAATGAATTTAGGCGATTTTTCATCTCAACTCAAGGGAATATCCATTCAGGCGGGAAGCGTCTTTAAGATGACTCTTTTCCCGAAGGATGGCGTCACTCCCAAGAACGAAGGTGATGTTTCTCGCACTAAATATTTCGTGGTCATCGGGAAGGATGAAGATTCAATTCTCGTAGGTTCCCTTTTAATAAATTCCGACGTGAACATAAATATGATTCACGCGATTGCGCCATATCAACACTGCATATATCCCAAAGATTATTCCTTTCTCGGAAATAAGTATAGATATATAGACTGTTATCGCATAAAGGAACTCCAGTTCGACCAAATCATTGAATCTGGAGAATATATCGGTACGATATCAAAGGTTGATATGGACAAGGCTATTGACTTGGCGAACGCATCTCCTGTCAACAAGCCATTGACGCTTAAGAAATTTGGAGTATATCAAGAAAAGGATGGCAGTCAGAAATGATTGCCTTCTTTATTATGAGCAAACGAGGTTATTGCTCTATTCCGAATAATTTATCATGTAAAGTAAGATTCTACGTATGCGCGGAGTAACACATCACCAAAATTTTCTATTGAGACTTTCGCACATATTTCTTAAATTTGCACTCTAAAGATATACATAATTCATATGCGTAAAAAATCAACAACTGATGCAGGGTCGCTTTTCCCAATCGAAAGCGAAGAAGTGATGACCAGTACCAATGAAGTTGTCAGCACTTCTGGAGAAGCCGCAAATGGCAGTAGTGAAAGGAGAATATCAGGATATACC
>JAZRYU010000016.1:0-3583 GCA_045600885.1 Prevotella sp. | reverse complement strand
TGTAGGGCGAAGATTTGGCTTTCCCTTTGGTCGCCAACGTTTTATCTGATAAGCACTGGAGATTGTGACGACACTCATCACACACTCGTCACGCCGCACTGCACTGATTATCAAGTCTTTACAATGATTTGTGACGAGTGATGAGTTTTTTTAATTCTAGGCGGATATTTTGATCAATCTATATACGGCTCCTGTGCGGGTGTGCTTTGAAGGACATCCCATATACTTCAGGGTTTGTCCGATGCGGATCTTGGTGGAGTTGCTTATCTGTACGGATGGGAAAAGCTTGGTGATTCCCATACATACTTCCTTGCAGCTCATCCACTGGCCTTCCTCGCCATTCTCCGGCAGGTGGAAGCAGGCGGTGATCATACTCTCCATGTCGTCGCACTTGAAGTACGGGAGATTGGCTTTCTGGATGCGAGCGACCTCGGCATTGCTGAACCAGTACGGTATGTCGGCATTTACCTCATAGACTGCCTGGGCATAGAGTTGCTCGTAGTTTATGCTGGTGATGTTGTCTATCATCTGACCGGCTGGTACACGAAGGCAGAGGTAACGACGGCTGCCCGTAGGGTCTGTGAGCGGCTTCTCGGCATTCGTCGTAGCAATGAACGAAGCGTAGCGGAGACGGTCTTCCTGGCTTTTGCCGAAGATTGGTCTGCCGTTGACCTTGGCTTCTGACACGGCTTGCTTGAGGTGTGCCTGCTGGGACGGTCCGAAACGGTCGAACTCGTCGATGTTGACAAGGAGATTGTTGGCGAGTGCCATGTCGCGGTCGAACTTGTTGCCGAAGTTAATGCGACTGAGGAAATAGCAGCGCAGATGTTCCGGCAGGAGTCGGTTGGCGAAGGTACTCTTGCCACAGCCCTGTGCTCCGATAAGGATAGGCACGGTCTCGTTGCCATGAAGCTGGTCTTTCTGCATCCAATGTGCCACGGCGGAGCGGAACCATGTGCAGCACCATGAGAGTTGCTCTGTGTTGATGCCGGGAATGCGGCTGAAGAGCTCTGCCATGTGGTTCTTGCCGTCCCACGCTGGCAGATGGCTGATGAAGTCTATGACCGGATTAAACTCTGGTGTGGCAGAAGAGAGGATGTACTCCTCAATGTTCTGACGTGGAGAAGAGTTGCCTCCGATGCCGTCGAGCTTTGCCTGACGCACAATGGTGTTGAACTCCTTCTCGGTGAGAATCTTCCAGTCGCTCTGGTTACCGTCGGTGGCAGCAATCTGTCGCACCTCTGTCTTGCCACTAAGGCAGTTGTTGCGGAACTCGTAGTTTTCCGCGAGGTAGGTCTCTATCTGAAGGACCACCTCCTGTTGTGAAAGTTTTTTTGTCATAGTACAATTAAATAATTAAAGAAATGAATGTTTGATTTTAGATTTTTATAAAGATTTTGGTTAGGATTTCGAGGAGCTTGCGACGATCCTCCTTAAGAGCCTTCCCAAAAGCGAGGTATTGACTTTCCCTACGGCCGTCGAGCTAAACCTTCGAGCGCATTTTCAGTCAAGATTTTTCGTTTCGATTTTTCTAAAAGAATAAAATCTTAAACTATAATCCTTACCAAAATACGCTCCAGTTCGTCGCTTTTAAGGACGATTTTATTTTGGATCGCATCAGAGATGCTCGAAATCCAAACTAGAATCCTAATAAACATCTTATAATAAATGAATTTTTGAATTTTTCGATTGCAAAGGTAATAATAAAGGATGTGGCGGTGGGAAAAATCGGGTTCTCGGGCTGCGTTTTTGCCTGTATTTGGGAAAAAAGAGCAGTGTAACCCGATTTTTTACCCGATTTTTTGGATTATTCCCTTGCTGTTTGCCGGATTTTTACTAATTTCGCAGCATGACACAAGATTTTTCTTACTTTGTATTCGACCGACAGGCTTGCACATTCCTGAACATCTGCGAGATGATGGTGGATACCTGGGACGACCATACTCCCCTTGAACTGACGCTGGATCTGAAATCGCTGACCATGAAAGGTGCCAGACTGTGTGCACTTGCCGACATGGACTGGGAACAGCAGCAGTGTGACATCACTTTCAGCCGACGTGAGGTGAACGACACGCTGCTGAAGTCTTATCATCTGTTTGTCAAAGACCAATTCGCTCCGCTGATGCTGAAGGTTTTCGCCAACACCGACATGCTGAATGCCGCAGGCTACACACTGTGGCACGGAACGACGCCATCGCCTATTCAGCTGTTCAGTATTCTGCAAGAAAAGTATATCACAAACGATTCGAGAGAAGAGAACGTGACAGGTCAGTTTGCGGCATTGATAAAGGGACTGGAGAAGGCGGCAAGCACAGACGGTCCGGAACCTGTCTTCCCCGTAGCGTCACCCATACAACGGCTGTGGCTGATGATCATGCTTTTCACACATCTGTTATATATGATCTTCCACTTCCAGCGGGTCCATAACTTATGCGAAAAAGAGATTCCCGAAGAGGAAGCGGGAATAAATATGCAGCGTTATATCCACTGGTATGGCAACACGACAGAGGGCAGCGAAGAGCTGAACCGCTACGTGGAGGCTCTGGCGTTCAGCAAGGGCAGAGCGTTGACCATAGAAGAACTGAAAGAGGAACGCAAGAAACTGCTCAATATCGTGCCGAAGGTGTTCCATCGCTGCTTCATGCACCACATTGGCTGCATGGACGATTTCGGAAAGGCATGGCTGCATATAGACGCTACGAAGGAGGAGAACGAGCTGCTTGTTGAAGCGTTGGCAAAATGGGAACTACTGACAAAGGAGATAGAAGAACTGCTGCATCCGGAAAGAATAGAGCCGGAGCTATATAATAATGTGTTCAACACAATGCTGCACGACCGCCGCATCAGCATGGTCGAACTACGCGAGAAGATTGGGCGTATGCTGAAGTTTGTTGACAAGAAAAACAAATGGATCTGCGTGTGGAGCGTGCTCAAATTCCACAACATGCTGAAGAACCAGCAGCTCCATGCCTTCGCCAGCCAGATGATGCACGAGGACTGGTTCGGCAATTCGCAGCAGCAGACCGTCTCTGCCGACAATCTGACGGAGTATTCTGGCTATTTCACAGACACTTTCTACACCTTCTGGAACGAGGAGGACTATCAGAGGAAGAAGAAAAGCAGATGGTCTGACTCGCTATGCACTAAATTCAAGTATGTCTGCGCGAAGATGGACGAGGCGTTTAGAGGGGGAATTTTTAAAAAATCAAGAATTAGAGAATTGTAGAATCCTCGCCCTAGAAAACCTGAATCGCGGCTCACAAATGTTCGCCCTACTAATTGCCATAAATCCGCTAAGCTATTAAAAAGTCCCACCTTCGGTGGCTAGGGGGCTCTTGAGGGCTAGGGGGCTTAAACGCAGAAAACCCTGACGTTCCGTAAAGAACATCAGGGTTTCTCTTAGACAAACGAAAAAAGCCAACCCTTACGGATTGGCTTTCTCTTTAAAGAAGGGCAGCGACCTACTCTCCCACATTGCATTGCAGTACCATCGGCGCGGGCGGGCTTAACTTCTCTGTTCGGAATGGGAAGAGGTGATCCCCGTCGCTATAACCACCCAAAATATTGGTTATTGCACAAAGCA
>JAZRYU010000015.1:0-22763 GCA_045600885.1 Prevotella sp. | reverse complement strand
CTCGTCAGTAACCTTCTGGAAATGAGCGAAGTCGAAGCGGAGAGTGTCTGGGCTTACGAAAGAACCCTTCTGCTCTACGTGGTCGCCGAGAACCTGCTTGAGAGCGTAGTCGATGAGGTGAGTAGCAGTGTGGTTTGCAGCTGAAGCATCGCGCTTGTCTGTGTCAACGCAAGCCATGAAAGGAGCTGTAGGATCCTTTGGAAGAGCCTTCACGATATGAACTGACTGACCGTTCTCACGCTTAGTATCGATGATGTTGACAGTTTCATTCTCTGAAACGAGAACACCCTGATCGCCTACCTGACCACCCATCTCTCCGTAGAAAGGAGTGGCTGAAAGTACAAGTTCGAAGTATTCGTTCTTCTTCTGAGTAACCTTACGGTAGCGGAGAATCTCGCACTCATATTCAGTATAGTCGTAACCAACGAACTGCTGTTCGCCAGCCTTGAGCTCTACCCAGTCAGAGTTTTCTACGGCAGCAGCATTACGAGCACGCTCCTTCTGCTTCTGCATCTCCTGAGCAAACACCTCTTCGTCAACCTCTACACCGTTCTCACGGCAGATAAGTTCTGTGAGGTCGAGAGGGAAACCGTATGTATCGAAGAGTCGGAAAGCCTTCACGCCGTCGAGAGTCTTGCCGCCATTAGCCTTAACCTCAGCGATAGCCTCGTCGAGCATCTTGATACCGTTGGCAAGAGTGCGGAGGAATGAATCCTCTTCTTCCTTGATAACCTTTGTGATAAGTTCCTGCTGTGCTGGAAGTTCAGGATAAGCACCGCCCATCTCGGCAACGAGTGTTGGCACGAGACGATAGATGAAGGCGTCCTTCTGTCCGAGGAATGTGTAAGCATAGCGAACGGCACGGCGAAGGATACGACGGATAACGTAACCTGCCTTTGCGTTAGAAGGGAGCTGACCGTCGGCGATAGAGAACGCTACGGCACGGAGGTGGTCAGCGATTACGCGCATTGCCACGTCAATCTCCTCTGTCTTGCCATATTCCTTGCCTGAGAGAGCGCCGATGGTCTTGATGAATGGCTGGAAGACGTCAGTATCGTAGTTAGACTGCTTGCCCTGCATAGCACGAACGAGACGCTCGAAGCCCATACCAGTGTCGATAACATTGAATGGGAGTCCTTCGAGAGAGCCGTCAGCCTTGCGGTTGTACTGCATGAACACGAGGTTCCAGATTTCGATAACCTGTGGGTCGTCCTTGTTTACGAGTGAAGCGCCAGGCACCCTTGCCTTCTCTTCCTCAGAACGAGAGTCGAGGTGAATCTCTGAGCAAGGACCACAAGGACCTGTATCGCCCATCTCCCAGAAATTGTCGTGCTTGTTGCCGTTGAGGATATGATCCTTTGGCAGGTGCTTCTCCCAGAAGGAAGCTGCCTCGTCGTCGCGAGGAAGACCTTCTTCAGCAGAACCTTCAAAGACTGTTGCGTAGAGGTTCTTTGGGTCGAGCTTGAGCACGTCAACGAGATACTCCCAAGCCCAGTCGATAGCTTCCTGCTTGAAGTAGTCGCCGAAGCTCCAGTTGCCGAGCATCTCAAACATTGTGTGGTGGTAAGTGTCGTGGCCTACTTCCTCGAGGTCGTTGTGCTTACCGCTTACACGGAGACATTTCTGTGAGTCTGTGGCACGGCGAGACTTAGGCTCACGAGTGCCGAGAATGATGTCCTTGAACTGGTTCATACCAGCGTTTGTGAACATCAGTGTTGGGTCGTCCTTAATGACCATAGGAGCAGAAGGCACGATGAGGTGACCTTTGCTCTGGAAAAAGTTCTTAAACGATTCGCGAATTTCGTTTGCTGTCATATCTTTTTTATATTTTCAATTTTCAATTTACATCAAATCTCTTATTGCCTGCAGTTCGTCCCGAAGATTGGAAAGAAGCTCAAGGACTTTTGTCTGCTTCTCCACCACTCCACGATTGGCGGAGAGCATCTTACGCGCTGCCTCTATCTTAAAGCCCCGAACGCGGACAAGACTATGTATCTGCCTGGCAAGCTCAATATTCTGCTTTGTATATTGGCGGACATTATTGCCTGTGGTCTTAGGCTGAAGAGCGGGAAATTTCTTCTCCCAAAACCTCAGCACACTGGGCTCTACGCCAATCATCTCAGCAACCTCTTTGATATTATAATAGAGTTTATCCGCCATAACATTTGGGCTAAAATGCCATAAATCGGGGCAAAGTTACTGAAATTTCTGCAACTGCGCAAATTTTAAGGGAGAAATTTATTCTACAGTGCACATTGCCGTGCAGATTTTGTTCTGAAACTCCCTGCCTTGCTGTGAAGACTTCAGGCTGTTGTTCATTATGCAGAAGGCAAGCCAATGGCCGTTAGGTGCCTTGCAATAGCCCGCCAATGTGCTGACACCAGAGAGTGTGCCGGTCTTGGCGTGAACATTGTTCTGCGCCTGAGTGCCCTTCATTCGGCTGCCTAAAGTGCCGTCAACACCGGCGATAGGCATCTTTGAGTAGAGAGTGTTGAAGATGTGAGAACGACGGAAAGCGTATCTCAACAGGTCAACTTCAAGCTCTGGCGTAAGGAAATTATAGCGCGAAAGTCCACTGCCGTCAGCAATGTAATAGTCCTCCGGATTGCGTCCTACTCTTGTGATAAGTCTGTTGATTGCCTCCTTTGCCTTCTTAGCCGAAACGCCTTTCTCATGGGCTGTCTCTGAGCCTACGCGATAGAAGATGCACTCTGCGTAGGTGTTGTCGCTATTCTTCAGCGTACGGTTGAGAATCTCTGAAAGGGTGTGCGTGGTTTCTGACAGATCAACGGCATTTCGCGGATATTCTGCCTTTGCCACCTTGCCGGTAACGACGATATTATACTGCTTCAGATATTTCTGAAAATGGGTGGAGAAGGTGTTGGTCTTATCAACGAGCAGCGGCGAAAGGACGGGATTGTCGTCCTTGTCATCCCAAGCCCATCCCTCTCCCATCATGAGGGTGTCCTTAAGGGTAAGGTCGAGGACGATGCTGCCATAGATGGTGTCAACGCCAAGACTCTTGACAGCAGAGGCGAACTTCTGGACATCGCTGACAGAGAACATCGGATCCATGGCTCCCTTCACGCAGATATTGCCATGAAGAACCTTCGAGCTCTTCCTGAGTGGTTCGTCCTCCACGCGCTCTGTTCTCGTGCCAAGACTATCTTCCACCACGACGTTCTTCCACTGTGGCTCGTACCAGACATTCTCTTTCGGTGTGCCGGTATAGCCTAACTTGGTGGTGAACTTATGGTCTTTGCCCAGGAAAGCGAGGGCTGCGGAAGAGGTGAAGACCTTCATCGTACTTGCTGGCAACAGGCGCTTTTTCTCATTCTTGCGATAGAGCATTGACTCTGTGGTGAGGTCGAAGACTTCTATGCCGTATTGCGACGAGGAAAGGATGGAACTGGAGCTGACGAGTCGGTCCAGTTCGAGCTTAAGCGTCTCTGGCCATTGCAGGGGCATGAACTCACGAAGCGAATCAGGTATCTCGCGGCTGTCGTCAACCATATAGAAGTCTTCCTCCTGAGCAGATACGCCCAAAGGAAGAATCAATGTAAACAATAATAAAAATATTTTCTGTAATCTATTCATTCGATATTATATTGGAACTTTTGTTGTAAGATCAAGAATTGTAGGGCGAACATTTGTGAGCCGCGATTCAAGATGTAGAGCGAACATTTGTGAGCCGCGATTCAGGTTTTTATTCCCGCACTACCGGCTCGGAAATCCTCGCCCTACATCTTGGAGGCAAAGTTTCTTAAAAACACTACTTCTCTATCAAACAAACGGCGTAAGCGGAAATGCCTTCCTGTCTGCCTGTGAAGCCTAATTTTTCAGTTGTTGTCGCCTTTATAGAGATATTATCGGCATCTGTTCCAATCACCTGCGCCAAAGTTTCACGCATCTTCTCCACATGAGGATTGATCTTTGGTTTCTCTGCACAGACGGTTGCATCAATATTGCCTACAACATAACCCTTAGTCGCAATAAGTTCAACGGTCTTCTTCAGCAGAATCTTGCTGTCAATGCCGTCGGTCTCAGCAGCAGTATCAGGGAAATGATAGCCAATATCTCGCATATTTGCTGCTCCAAGCAAGGCATCACAAATAGCATGTATCAGCACGTCAGCATCGCTATGTCCAAGAAGTCCCATAGTATGCTCTATCTTCACGCCACCAAGCCAAAGGTCTCTGCCCGCAACAAGCTGGTGGACATCATATCCCATTCCTACTCTAATCATCACTTAATATTTCTTATAACTCGTTGCTATTCACTACTTTTCGCAACAAAAACGGTTGCAAAGTTACAAGATTTTTCTCAATCTGCAAAATGAAACGCAAAAAAGGTGCACCGACATGGTACACCTTTTTAATTATATTAACTATTTGCAGAGTATTTTTAACTATTAGCTACATAGTCTGCAAAGAATTATTACTTCTTTGTAACATCCTCGAAAGTAGCAACGCGGTTGAAGTCGAGAACGTCAGAAAGCTCTGCTGTTGGGCCACAACCCTCAGCGATGAGACGATCAGCGCTGATGCCGTACTTCTGAACGAGCATGTTCTTTGCAGAAGCTGCACGATCATTAGCGAGCTGGATGTTGTGATCGAGCTGACCTTCCATAGAAGCGTAACCCTTAACGAGAACCTTAGCCTCTGGGTTGTTCTTCATGTACTTAGCAATCATCTCAACGTTAGCAATCTGAGAAGCCTCAACGTTAGTCTTGTTAACCTTGAAGATAACCTTTGGCATGAGGTTTGTCTGGAGTGGATCCTTCTTCTCTACAACTGGAGCTGGCTTGTTGAGACACTCCTTGAGAGCTAAGTTGCAATCGTCAAGCTGCTTGCGGAGACGTGCAATCTCGCCATCCTTACCAGAGAGCTCGTTGCGGAGGTCGTTGATCTTACCGTTAAGACCGTCGATAGCGTCCTGAGTGTAGTAGTCAAGGTAAGCGAAGTTGTGAGTACCGTTAGAGTTCATGAACTTGTACTGAAGACCTGCTGTGAGCTGGAAAGCAGAACGAGCGAGGTTGTAGTTGTGAGCAACATCACCGTGGTAGCAACGATCATCGTCAGCGAGGTCGTAGATGAGAGCTGGCTCCAAGTAAATCTGCCAAGCCTTCTTCTCGCCGAGGTTGTAAGCGAAGTCGAGAGCAACCTTAGAGATAACCTTATTGTCGCGCTCTGCAGCAGTATTGTGTCCGAAAACATGACCAGCACCAGTACCGAGGAGACCAATTACCTCAAGATCACGTGGCTCGCCAGGATAACCACCGAAAATATTTGAAAGGTTGAAAGCGATGTTAGCGTTCAAAGAACCGTACTTTACAAGACCGTCATCGTGGTTAGCAGCACCACTGAAATCGCCTACGAACATAGCACCGTCCTTGTGAGCCTCACGACCCTTCTGATCAAAGTAGAGGTTACCTTCAACCTGAAGACCAATGAATGGAGAGAACCACTTACCTACGCGGAGACCGAGTGTTGGGTTAAGATTCTTCATCCACGCATTGTCAAGAGTCTTTGTTGCAAAACCTCCATTTACGCCTACATAGATGTTATCCCATGTCTTGCTTGGAGCCAGAACCTTAACTGTCTCCTGAGCTGAAGCTGAAACTGCGATTACCGCAGCAGCGAAAAGTGAAAGAATTTTCTTCATACTTATTTAAATTGTTTTAGTTTCTATAGAAATATTCAGTGCAAAATTACCGCTTTTAGAAATTTTAACAAACATAAACGGCTGAAAAACTTTCTTTTCTTTGCAATTTCTTGATAAATCTTTACACACTATCAGCAGAATAGTGCCATTTTCGCATTAAAATTCAAAGCTTGCGACAAGAGGAAGATGGTCGCTGAAACCGCCGTTATACCTATAACCCTTAAAACTTCTTCGCGGCACAGACTGCCCGAAACTGTTGCGTTCCAGGAGTGATGGATGGTCGTTTATATGACAATCTCTCAACCACGGAAGCATGCCGAAAGAGGCGAAGATATGGTCAAGGCTATTCCACTCTCCATTAAAGAAATAGGTTCCCTTATGCTTGGGATTATAAACACCTACGGCATCTCTGGAAATCTCCGTCATGCCGTGCTGAGAAATCTGCCTCAAGGCAGGATCGTCAGAATAATCGTTGAAATCGCCGGCAACTAAAATATGATGCCCTGTCTTCGCTCTTACAGAATCTATCTGACGACACAGTTCGTCTGCTACGGCTAATCTGTTCTTCCGACTTTTCCTCTCCCCTCCCCTTCTGCTTGGTGAATGCAGCACGAAGACGTGCAGGGTGTCAAGATTACGGAGAACACCTTCGGCACAAAGAATGTCTCGAGTGGGATGATTGTCAGGGAGCGAAACACTGATTCCTCTTGAGGATAACAGTTTGAAGGCATCTGGATTGTACATCAACGCCGTATTTATGCCTCGACGGTCAGGAGAATGGGTTATAACATATTCATAATGAAAGGATCGGAGCATCGTCTTTCTGGTCAGTCCGACCATAACGCTGTCGTTCTCCACTTCACACAAAGCAATCATATCAGGCATCGATCCTTCGTTATCTATTCCGGGAACCGATGCGCATGAGATGATTTCCTTTCCGATATTATTCAGCTTCTCGTAATACCTCCGCTTATTCCAGTGGCGGGAACTATTCTCCGTGTACTCGGCATCGTCTTTCACGGAATCCTTTTCTGTGTCAAAAAGATTCTCGCAGTTCAGTTCCACGAAAGTGAAAACGGCAAGCAGCAGGGAGATGAAATGCATCATAGGAGAAGCGTTTTTTTAGACATCAATCAGCAGAGCATCACTTCTGCTCTATATTGGCACGAATCTTAGTGAGATAAGCCTTCATGCGATCATGATCCTTTTTATCTATGATGTCGTGAAGATCCTTCAGCTCATCGAGAATCCTTCCCACCTGACCGGCAGAATGAGGGTTGAAGAGGATTTCTTGAAGAAGGAAATCATCTTCACTGAGCACACCCTTAGCAATCTTCTCATGACGCTTGAACGTGGTTCCCGGTGCGTCAATATGCTTCATGATGGCAGAGAACACGAAGGAACTAACAAAAGGAATACTAAGCGAATAAGCCATCGTCTCATCATGCTCCTGGAAGGAATATTCAAAGATATTGAGTCCCAATCGGCTATAAAGGTCTTTGAAGAAACATTGTCCCATGTAGTCGCCCTCGTTGATGATAATGGCATTCTCCTCACTAAGCTGATGAAGATTGGCAAAGGTAGGTCCGAACATAGGGTGAGTAGAAACATAGCGATGTCCCGTACTTTCATAAAAATCCTTCAATCCAGTCTTCACTGATGCGATATCGCTTATTATGCACTGCTCTGGCAGATATGGAAGCACCTCCTTGAAAGCAGGAATGGTGTATTTCACCGTAGCTGCATTTATCACCAGTTCAGGCTTAAACTCCTCTATTTCCTCAAGTTTTGTAAAACGAAGAGTGTTATATGTAAAACGGAGACGCTGAGGGTCTTTCTCATAAACAGCAGTCTCATGGCTGAAGCTCAGCAAATCAAGGAAGAAGCTTCCCATCTTGCCTGCACCTAATACGAGTATCTTCATATAGAAACGTTGGAGTTATCTGTTTATTATCTCTATCTGCTGACGGACAGATTCTTCATGGATAGCCTCGAACACAGACTTAATGAAATCGCTACCCATACCACAAAGTGAGCCCTGAACGCCACGCTTGTCAAGAATCTCGCTATAACGAGTAGTCTGAAGAACCGTCATGTTGTGCTCCTTCTTATACTGTCCGATTTCACGGCAAACACGCATACGCTTTGCAAGAAGCTCAAGGAGGCTGTCGTCAAGTTCGTCTATCTGCTTGCGAAGAGCGGTGATACTTTCCGTTGTAACCTTTCCATCACGGATTACGAGAAGTCCGATGATGAAGTCCAGAACTTCTGGCGTAAGCTGCTGCTTTGCGTCGCTCCAAGCTTCATCTGGATTGCAGTGTGACTCTACGATAAGTCCGTCAAGACCGAGATCCATAGCCTGCTGACAAAGTGGAGCAATGAGGTCGCGACGGCCACCGATATGACTTGGGTCACAGAAGATTGGAAGATTAGGAATGCGACGACGAAGTTCGATAGGAATCTGCCACATAGGAAGGTTGCGATACATCTTATTATCGAAGCTAGAGAAGCCGCGATGGATAGCACCGAGACGTTTGATGCCAGCACGATTTATACGCTCAAGAGCACCAATCCAAAGTTCAAGATCAGGATTGACAGGATTCTTCACGAGCACAGGCACGTCAACGCCTTCAAGGGAATCAGCGAGAGCCTGTACTGCAAAAGGATTAGCTGTGGTACGAGCACCTATCCAAAGAATGTCTATGCCGTATTTAAGTGCAAGTTCAACATGCTCTGGTGTAGCAACCTCTGTGCCAACGAGCATACCTGTCTCCTGCTTCACTTTCTGAAGCCATGCAAGCGCTGGTTCGCCATGACCTTCAAAACCTCCTGGCTTTGTACGTGGTTTCCACACTCCTGCGCGGAACATGTGACAACCCTTCTCTGCGAGTTGCTTTGCTGTTGTGAGAACTTGTTCCTCTGACTCTGCGGAACATGGTCCTGCGATGACCATCAGTCGTTCGTCATCACAAGGAAGATTCAGTGGACTTAAATTAAGCATATTTTTTATTTACGGATTTACAATTTACGTTTTTTTTCGAAACATCGATTATTCGAGTTTTCGATTTATCGAATTTTCGAGTTTTCGAGTTTTCCCTTTTTACTTCAAGAATGTCGCCTTTATTCTTTCCAGTGCTTCCTGCATCTGCTCGTTCTTGGCGCAAAGTGAGATGCGTATGTAGCGTTCGCCTTTGCTTCCGAAGATAAAACCTGGAGTAATGAATACGCGAGATTCGTGGAGAACCTTCTCTGTGAGTTCCTCGCAAGTGGTGTATTTCTCAGGAATACGTCCCCAAAGGAACATTCCGACAGAGTTTTCATCGTACTTACATTCAAGCACATCCATAATCTGCTCTGCTATCTTACGTCGGCTGGCATACGTCTGAATATTTGCCTGCTCATGCCATTCCTCATCATTGCGAAGAGCCTCTGCTGCTGCCAGCTGGATACCGCGGAACGTACCTGAATCTATATTGCTCTTTATCTTGAGAATCCATGAAGTGAACTCAGGATTTGCCATACACATTCCGACACGCCATCCTGGCATATTATGACTCTTCGACATGGAGTTGAACTCTATGCAGCATTCCTTTGCACCAGGAACCTGAAGAAGCGAAAGACGCTCACGGTTAAGAATGAAGGAATAAGGATTGTCGTTAACGACAACGATATTGTGCTTCTGAGCAAAGGCTACGAGTTTCTCGTAAGTCTCACGCTGTGCACGAGCTCCTGTTGGCATATTCGGATAATTGGTCCACATAAGTTTCACATTCGAGAGATCCATCTTCTCCAATGCCTCAAAGTCTGGCTGCCAGTCGTTGTTTTCATCCAAATCATAGTTTACGACCTTTGCGCCGAGAATCTTTGAGAGCGAAGTGTAAGTCGGATAACCTGGATTTGGCACAAGAACCTCTTCGCCCGGATTTACGAAAGCCAGAGTAACGTGAAGGATTCCTTCCTTGCTTCCGATGAGCGGAAGAACCTCTGTCTGAGGATTGAGTTCTACGTCGTACCAACGCTTATAGAACTCTGCCATTGCTGTACGAAGCTCAGGAGTTCCCATTGTAGGCTGATAGCCATGAGTTGAAGAACTCTTAGCCACTTTGCAGAGAGTATCAACGGTGCGAGGTGAAGGTGGCATGTCAGGAGAACCGATGGCAAGACTTACGATATCCTTGCCTTCAGCGTTGAGCTTTGCCACTTCTTTCAGTTTTCTACTAAAATAGTATTCCTGTACTAAATCTAATCTTTGTGCTGGTTGTATTGCCATATTGCAGATCGGCTTGATGCCGCTTTTATTATAGATTACATTCGCCATACTGTCCGAGAAGCTTCAGATCATTAGTCAGCGGACGGATAGCATTGATAGCTTGCTGAAAACGTTCGTTACCTGTGTATTTCAGGTCGATGATGAACATGTATTCCCACTCCTTGCCGATAATTGGCAGCGACTGGATCTTTGTAAGATTGGTCTTATAGAATGAAAGGATGCTGAGAATAGCCGAAAGAGAGCCTTCTTCATGAGGAAGAGAGAAGCTGATGCTAGCCTTGTTTGCAGCATAGATATTGCGCATCTCGTCTGCCTTATGCTGAGGAACAGCCACGAGGAAACGAGTAAAATTATGCTTGTTATCCTCAATATAGTTCTGCAGTACCTTCAGTCCGTACATCTTTGCAGCTTCAGCATGACAGATGGCTGCCCATCCTTTTTTACAGTTCTCGCCGATGTACTTGGCACTTCCCGCCGTATCTTCATCCTCCACAGCTTTCAGCGTAGGATGGCCGGCAAGGAAATGACGACACTGCATAAGGGCAACAGGATGAGAATGAACCTCCTCTATCGTATCCCAGTCGTCTTCTGGCAGACAGCAGATACAATGCTCTATATGAAGCTTATGCTCGCCAACTACGGAAAGTCCGCTGTCGCGAAGCAGCTCGTAGTTATGGAGAAGCGAACCGGCAATAGTGTTCTCGATGGCAAGCATGGCAACGGTGTTCTCGTCCTTCTCTACACTTTCAAACACCTGCTCGAAAGTGTTACAGCAGAGAGTGTCAATATCCTTACCAGCGAAAAACTGATGCGCTGCAATGTCGTGGAATGAGCCTTTAAGACCCTGAATAGCTATGTTCATATCTGTTATTCGTTTATACAAAACTACATTATGCAAGAAATCCCGCCTCGTTAAGAAGCGGGATTTCTGTGTTTTGTAGTCTTACTCTACTTTTGTTACTTAGAAGCACATGACTTCCCGCTTTACATTTTGTTTGCAAAGTAAAAGTAAAAGTAATAAAAAGGAGCGAAAGTTGCCATATTACTTAACTTTTTAGGAAGTTTGTGTTAAAAGTTTTTGACTTAGTTGCGGAGGCAGGACTCGAACATGCGACCTCCAGGTTATGAGCCTGGCGAGCTACCAACTGCTCCACTCCGCGATCATTATTTTATTGTTTTGCCAACCAGTTTCCTCGTTAGCGGGTGCAAAGGTACAACTATTTGACGGATTACAATGCATCTTTTGCCGTTTTTCTTCCACCAACACACTATTTCTTGACATATATTCAAGAGGAGTAGGAGTCTGACTAAACAAACTCCTCTCCAAATTCAAGTTTCACTTCGTTTCTGTACTTCTTTATCAATGCTGAAGAATCTTCCTTCTTACAGATAAGCAGCACATTGCCTTTTTCTGCTACGATGTAGCCATCAAGACCTCCAATAATTGCCACATGATCTTCTGGAAGCTTCACGATGTTGCCTTGGCTTTCATCGAAAAGGACATTGGATGCCACAGCGACATTGCCGCCATTGTTTCCGCAATTCATCTCGTAGATAGAATGCCACGTTCCGAGATCAGCCCAACCGAAGTCTGCCTTCAGCACGAATTTATCAGAAACACGGTCAAGAATACCCTTTTCTATTGACATATTAGGCAACTTGGCAAAGTTCTCTTCTATGTATTTTTGTTCCCTCTTCGTAGCATAGTAATCAATATTGCCGTCAAGGTTACGGAACACTTTCGGGAAAACATCCATAAGCGACTGGCGGAAGAACTTCACACTTGCACAGAACAAACCTGTATTCCAGAGAAACTCGCCACTCTCCATAAACATCTTTGCAAATTCGCGTTCCGGTTTTTCCGTAAAGGATTTCACCTTGAAGAACTTTGTACTTTCCGGCGGTTCCGGATCTCCAAGCTGCACATATCCATATCCCGGTTCTGGTCTCGTCGGCTGCACACCTACTGTCAGCAAGCCTTCTGTCTTAGAAACAAAGTCAAAGGCTTCTCTCATAGACTGTGCGAACTGCTCCTGATTCATGACAGCCTGGTCAGAAGGCATCACGAGGAGACGTCCTTCGGCATCCTTATTGAAAACCCTGTATGTAGCCCATGCAACACTTGGCGCTGTATTACGGAATATAGGTTCCACCAGAACATTCTTCGGAACAACCTCAGGAAGCTGTTCGCGAACGAGATCTTCATACTGTTCGTTTGTAGATATAAATATATGTTCGCGCGTAGTAACGGTAAGCGCTCGCTCCCAAGTCTGTTGCAGAAGGGTCTTTCCGATAGAGAAGAAATCGAGAAACTGTTTCGGCATTGCCGCCCTGCTCACAGGCCACAAACGGCGACCTTTTCCGCCTGCTAGAATTAATACGTTGTTATGATTAAGATTTTCCATTGGTAAATTCAATTCGTTTTTCACAGTGCAAAGATACATAATTTATATCAACCCCACAAACTTTCTATCCATTTTTTAATCATTTTTCACACATTAAGCACATTTTTACAAAATATTTATTTACTTTTGCAGCCGCAAAGTGAGAAAAACAGCACTTTCGACCATGCCCGGATGGCGGAATCGGTAGACGCGCTGGTCTCAAACACCAGTGGAGCAATCCGTGCCGGTTCGATCCCGGCTCCGGGTACTAATCAATGAGAATCTGTAAGTTTAAAAGCTTACAGATTTTTTCTTTTTTCTTATCCTTTGTTATCTTTTTGATTATCAACTAACTTATTAAATTTATTTAACATACATTGTAATAATAAATTACTATATTTGCAGCCGATTTTAGGTTAAAGTAATAAGGTAAGATTTTGAACAAGATACGTTTTTTCATTCTTTCGCTATGTCTCTTCACCTCTTCTATAGCGACAAGAGCTCAGGTTGTTGACACCCGTGCAAAGGTGGACACACTGACTTTTGCCGAGCGTCTTTCGGTGAAGACAAACACGCTGGATTGGCTTACGCTGACTCCAAACATAGGACTTGAGTTTGACGTCCGCGGCACGAATTGGAACCGCTGGGCTGTTGTTCTCGATGCAAAGGCTAACTGGGAACCAGATCACACCTTCAAGCCTGGCATTGTATTCAAGCGTCAGCAGGTCAAACTTGAGGCGCGTAATTACTGGCGCACTCGTCCTCTTGACGGTCGCTACGTAAACTACCACACACGCTGGATTGACAAACTCTTCTCTTTCCGCAGAAAGAATCCTAAGCACCCTCTGACCACATACTACCGTGGTCTCTTTGTCGGTGCAGAGCGTTTTGCCTTCCTCTTTGGCGGCAGCGAGGGTGTTCGCGGCAATTCTTTCTCCGGCGGTTTCTCCTACGGTATTGTCCGTCCGATGTATGAGTTCAAGAATGGCAATTCGCTTGACTTCGAGATTGGCATCAACGCAGGTGTTTCGTATGCTTTTTACGATAAGATAAAGCTTGATCGCGAGGCAAACTACTATCGCAAGACTGACTTTGGCGGCAAAGGTCTTTTCCCTGCCGTCAACGACATACGCGTAGGTTTCATCTACCGCTTCGGCAAGTATCCTGTCACAAAGAAATATCGCTTCCGCTACGATGTTGACATGGATTACGCTAACCGCAAGGATTCGCTCCTTCTCCTTAAGAACAACCTCCGCGCAGAACAGATTCGTATTGACACCCTCACACGAAATGCGGAGTACAAGTTCTGGGATAAATACCGCGAACTCACTGGCGAAAAGCGCGTAGAACGCATTCGCAACAAAGCAGAACGTACCGGTCAGAACCCCGATTCGCTCGTAACGAAGATTAACTCTAAGTACATCAAGGACGAAAATGCCGAGAAAGCCAAGCGTGAAAAACAGAAGAAGCGCGACAGCAAAAGAGCGGCAAAGAACGCAAGGTTCACAATAAACAATTAAGGCGGGTTATTTAAATATCCTGAAAATGAAAAATATCAAACTCTACATATTTAGAGCATTCGTAGCAATCCTCGCGCTGCTTCCTTCTACGACAAAAGCTCAGCTGCTGTCGGTGAATACCGATGTGGCTTGGGATGCCTACATGTCTCCAAACCTCGGCTTCGAACTCACAGTGGCAGACAAATCCACTCTTCAGATAAACGCTCTAACTGTCCAGAAGCCTTACGGATTGGACTTCCGTGGCACTGCCATTCAGCCAGAATATCGCTACTATTTCTCCGGTCGTCCGATGCACAAGCATTTCGTCGGCATTGGTGCCATTGGTGCTGTCTATAAGGCAGACATCAAGGGCAAGGAATACGACGGCTACGGCGTTGGTGCTGGCATGACATTCGGCTACGTCCTTCCTATCACGTCAAGACTGAACGTTGATTTCCATGCTGGTCTTGGCTACGTTCACTATAACCAGAAGGAATACTTTTACAATCAGGATCATCAGACAAACGAATCCGGCTATGAGGTTGCAAATGCAAAAGGCTCTTATCTCATGCCTACGAGAATCGGTGTCTCACTCTCTTACATCTTGAAATAATCATGGCAAAGCATCAGAATAATCACATACACCTCACCTTCAGATTCAGCAAGTCTCTCTGGCTGATAAAGACATTCATCTTCATCCTCATCTGCCTTAACCCTGTTATGGCTAATGCTCAGGAGGATGGCGGTTTCCGCGATGTTGACTTCCAGGTAGCTCTCCGAAACAAGTCTAACAACAAGACCGAGTATGAGCCAGTGCAGTATTGCCTTGTGAAGTCGATGAAAAAGGCTCACGACATCCGTATTGCTCTTGAGAAGGCTATTTCTCAGCAGCAGGATGACCTTGCTGACGACACTTACATCGACCGTGCAATGAAAAAGCAGAACGCTGTCTTTCAGGTTTCGGCTAACAACGGTTCTTTCCGTGTTCACGTGGAGGACGGAATGGCTGTGGTAATCCTTGCTCAATCTAACTATGTTAAGGTGGAAGAAATCCGTAAGGGAGTTTCTAAATATCCTGTAAACATTGAGATGCGCGCTCTTAATGAGGTTACAGTCATTGACAAGCGTCGTCGTGGCCCTGAGTTTAAGAAGGTTCCGGGCTTCGACAGCGGCTACGAGGTTCGCTTCACATTCCCTGTCTATCTTCCTGCCGGCTACACTCGCGAGAATGCCCGAATGTTCATCCAGCCGATGGTTATCGATTGCCAGACGGAAGACACCATTGCTTACGCCAAGCCTGTCATTCTGGAAGGAAGGAAATACCACAATCAGCAGATTAAGCGCATGGGATTTGACTATGAGAAGAACGATCCCGTAGGACGTTTTTATGACAGTTCCATTGAGCTTCGCAGCGGCGAGGAGTTTGATTATACTTACTCCACCACTTTCCGCAAGCCTGACAAGGACAAGACTTACCGCGGCTCTTACCGTGTGATGATGGAAGACTTCCACCATGTCTTCTATGATAACGGCGGCATTGGCACTGGCTCCTGCCTTGCTTTCCGTCCATTCAAATTCCTTGACTTCAATGTTGCCACATCAGCCATGGAACTAAGTGAAGAATTCCGCGAAGATGCTTCGGCAAAATACATGGCTGTCGATCGCAAGCTTACGCTGACCTTCGAGACGGGAAAAGACATTCTCACCCGCGACTCTCTCAACGATGAGCAGTTCGGACAGCTTATCAAGGAACTGCGCTCTTACGGCGATATGCTCTATAAGGTTCAGGTGGAAGGTTCCGCTTCTGCTGAAGGTAACGAGGCTTCCAATCAGGCTCTTGCGTCACGTCGTGCCCAGAAGGCTGTTGCTATAATCAAGGACGGCATTGGCAAAAATGCTGATGTTCGCATTCCGGCTCCTACGCTTAAAGTTTATACCTGGAACGACGTGGCAGAAGACCTCAGTCGTCAGGGCTATAAGGTTGAGGCAATGCAGGTTCGCGATATTATCCAGGAACATGCCGGCGGTAATCCTTCGGCTGCCATGAAGACTCTTCCTTACTATAACACACTCATTGAGAGCATCTTACAGAAGCAGCGTGCCATGCGTTGCACCTATCAGTATGAGCAGGATCACGTCATGACTCCACAGGAAGCTGCCGAAGAGTATTACAACAACAAAGCGCTTTATCTTTCTGGCGAGAAGGACATGTCTGACGGCGATTACTTCAATCTCTTCCAGGTCATTTCTGACAAGAAGGAACTGGACAACATCATAGACATTGCCTACAATCACATCCTCAAGACACCGGGTTATCATCTCAACAAATTCTCTGCCTACGTGGCAAATCGCAAGGCTCTGAAATGTATCAGACAGAGCACTCCCGACCCAAGTATCCTGCGTCCTTTCATTGATTATAATATAAAGAACATCAACCAGCGAAAGCAGATTAACCAGTTCTCTTCTATCGTCATAAACCGTCAGGAGATTCTTGCCAATCAGGCTATCATGTATTTCCAAGAGATGCAACTTGACACTGCTCAGTACATCATCGAGTGGCTGCCGAAGCAAGGTCTTGGCGAAAGAATATCAAACTACGTTGACTTCATCCGCCTCTTCTTCAAGGATCGCACTCCTGAGGAAGACGCCCGTTACAACGAGGCTTTCGACTATGTTCTCGATGCCAGCCCAGAGAATCGCGCCATTCTCTTTACTGAGCTTCGTCAGCAGCTCGGCAAGACAGAGAACCAGGCAGATTTCTACATCAATCTCCTCGACGATTCCAATCCTAAGAAATGGTATCTGAAAGGACTTCTCTGGGCAGATCGCGCAGGAGTTGAGCCGAAGGTCTATGACGACACGCCATACTTCTTAGCTTATTTCCAAAAGAGCTTTGACCTCGAGCCTCGCTATCAGCGGTTCTATTTCAATGAAGGAGGCGTGGATGACAACACCCGAAAGCGTTATCCTTACAAGACGAAGGACATTGACAAATATCGCAAGAAGTTCATCGCCATTCAGGCAGCCGATCCTCTTCAGGGGTCTGGCAACGCCGCTACAATTAACGAGAACAACGCTACAACGACTAACGAAAACGAATGATCCCACTCTCCAGAAGAATCATGCATAGACTTCAGAACATACTATTTTTCCATATCCTGCTGCTCATTCCTCTCGGCATGTTAGCGGCAGAACCCGTTGCTCCGATAGACACTCTTGTTGACGAAGCCACAAAAGACACTTCGCTCTACACTCGTCGCAACGTGGCTGCTGGCTTCAATTCGCTTGACTATCTGCTCGAAGACCGCTACCTTGCTCATGGCGACAAGTTCACAAAGCGCTGGAACGACCATCTCTTCCTTGAGGCAGGTCTCGGTGCTGAGCATGTCATCGCACCGACTGACGACTATAAGTTCACGCCTATCACTACGGCTAAGTTTGCTCTCGGCAAGCAGTTCAACGAGCGAAACACGGTACGCCTCTCTGCCCTTGGCGGATTCGCTTACCAGAAGGAAGACAATTTCTATATAGTGAAACTTGGCGGAAAGGTTGACCACATGTTCGACCTCTCCAGCTATTTCAATGGCTATGATCCTACGCGCAGAATGAGCATTTCCACTCTTCTCGGCGCAGGTGTAGTATATTCCAGATTCATCAGCAACAGCGGTCTCAAGAATTCTTCCGGCGCAGCTTTCGAGGGACACATGGGACTTCAGTTCAAGCTCTTCACAGGTCCGCAAGGCTACGTTAACTTCGAGCCTTATGTTGGCGTAGCAACGGATGCCATGGACGTCAGCGAACAGCGAAACTGGCGTAAGTACGACGGATTCTACGGAGCCAATCTCACCTACGTCTATTTCCTCCACAACAACCTCTCGCCAGAAGCCCGCGAGCGTTACCTTAACAAGCGAAAGCTTCGCGATGATATCACAGCAGACTCTACGCTCTATTCTTGGCAAACTCCTTTCTTCGTAGAGGTTGGCAGTTCGTTCCATGCGCCTCGTTCCTGCAAGTCTGACGGCTCTCTTGGCTCAGGATTCTCCGTTTCTCTAGGCAAGTGGCTTTCTCCTGCCATAGCCTTGCGTGCTTCCGCAGGAACAGAGAACACTACTAACGATGCCAACTATTTTACGGGTCGCATGGAAGCTCTCTTCAATCCCTTCGGACTTGTTCGCCATTACAACTGGGATTCTCCTTTCGGAGCATACGCCATTCTTGGTCTTGAGGCGGGAAAGGTGCAGAAGGATGACTCTCGCATCGACCGTTTCATGCAGGGCTACTCAGCAGGTATTCATCTCTGGGCACGACTTGCCGAAGGTCTCCACTTCTTCATCGAGCCTCGCTTTGAGCATCTTATCTACCATCAGTCTAACGCCCTTGAAACGGGCAACAATCGCTTCGGCGATGACCTTACAAGCATAAACATCGGTTTCTCTGTCAATACTCGCACCCGCAAGTTTGAGGATTGGGGCATCTACGAAGAGCTAGACCATATACAGTTCCTCAACAAGCTCGTTGTTGGTGCTGGCGGCGGACTAAACATTCTGCCTACAGCCACTCAGCCAGACAAGAAGATGCAGATCGGATATAACGGACAGGCATTCGCCGAATATCATCTCAACGATGTCCATGCCGCTCGCCTTTCTGGCGAAATAATCATGCATCCGCAGAGCAAACTCCAAGCAGGCACGATAGAAACCACAAATCAGTGGGCAGGTTTTGCCTCGCTCGACTATATGCTCTGCCTCACGAATCTCCTTAACGGCACAAATCCTGACGGCAGACGCTTTGACGCATTTGCTTTCGCCGGTCCGTCAATGGTGTTCAGCAATAGCGGCGAAGAGAAGCTTAAGCCGCAGTTCACGTACAATTTCGGTGCAAAGCTGCTCTTCAAGCTCAACCGCCACATCGGCATCCACCTCACGCCTACCTTCTATGGCATGACGAACAGGGTACGCACAGCTGTTTACCCAAGCCTCAATCTCAACAAAATAGCATTCCTTGAGACCATCAATCTCGGAGCGCAATACACTTTTTAAGAATTGAAAAAGCTCCTGCACACATGAAGATTAAAATCCTCGTTAAGCGCTTTGCGCTCTTAATAGCGGCATTCAGCCTCTTCCCTACCCTCGCCTCCGCTCAGAACGATCCGGAGGCCACAATCCGCGCTCTTGCTCCCGTGATACTTGAATACCACGGACAGCTTCGCATGGACTCTACAGAACTTGTCAAGGGCATCATAAAGCGTCATGAGAAGAATCCGCGCGTCATCACAGCCATTGCCGGCATGTTCTATGAAGCTCAGGACAGTGCCGTGGCACATCGCTTTGAAGACCTTGCCCTGAAGATTGACCCGAAATACGTTCCTGCCTACATACTTCGTGGTGATGCCTGCATGAACATCTATCAGGATACGGTTGCGGCAAAGTTCTGGTTCCAGAAAGCCATTGACATTGCGCCAAACAATCCTGCCGGATATCAGGCTATGTTCAACTACCACATCCGACGCAAGAATGGAGTAGATTCCACAGCAGCCATGAACTTCGCACAACAGCTCATTGAGAATGCCAATACCGACGAAGGTCGTCTTGCCGCTGCTGAGATAAACCGCAGAACAGGCGGCAGTTCTGAGACGTCCATATCGCTCCTCGAGAACGTTTCTTACGAAAACATGCGCGAGGACGAACTTGCTCGTTATGCCTTCCAGCTCTGCACCAACAACATGACCGAACGCTGTCAGCTGGTCATTGACAAAGGCATAGAGCTCTATCCTGACAATTTCTATTTCTATCGCGTAGCTATGTACAACTTCGCCCATTCTGCCGACTATGCCAATGCGGAGAAGATGGGAAAGAAGCTGTTCTCCATGCTCTCCACAGACAGCCTATCGTGCGAAGACTATCGCATCTATAGCTACTGCTACACAGCCAAGGGCGACAACGACGAAGCCATCTCGCTCCTGTGGAAAGCCATTGAGACTACAAATCCCGAATGGGCAGCAAAGCAGCAGGTTCTTGGTCGCATAGAGGAAGTCTATAAGCTTTGGGCAGAGTCGCTTGAGAAAAAAGGACAGTACGATCAGGCAACCACAATCTACGAGGCTGCCATCGCTGAGTTCTTCCAGCATGGCGATGAATATCACGCCGTTCATATCTATTCCGCACACGGCACAATGTTGACGCAGACGTGGGCAGAAGAGCTCAACGGTGCGGAGAAACTGGAACCTTATCGCAAGGCAATGACTATGTATAAGGAAATGTCTGAAAGATGCACTGATGAAGATTACATCGTCTCTGGAATATATCGCCAGTTCGTACTCTCTTATCTCATCAACCAGATTTCGCCAGAAGACAGTTTCGAGCCTTACACCATCGCCTTCATAGACCGCATTTTCAGCCATTCAAAGATTGGCTATTACGACAAGTACATCACAAAGGCACTTCAGGTTCTCGCCACAAAGCAGCCAGCACAGGCACTCTCCTACGCAAAGCGTTTCCAGCAGAAATACCCAACGTTCGTTGACAAAGAACTCGATGCCCTCATAGACAAACTATCAAAAAAATAAAAATCATACATCATACATCGTAAATCATAAATGTTCCTTCTCTACCTCCTTCTCGGCATAGCCCTTGGCGCAGCAGCCATGTTCTTCATCATGAAAGCCCGCACGGACAATGTAGAACTGCAGCTCAAGTTTCTCAAGGACAACATAACCTCAGCCACAGAGAAAATCCTGAAGCAGCGTACCGAGCAGCTTCAGGACGAAAACTCGCGTCAGATGGAAGCTCTTTTCAGTCCACTGCGAGAGAATATCCGAAAGATGGAACTCTCCATGAACGACAATCGCACCGCCCACGACAACAACACCGGCAGACTCGAGAAAGCCATGCAGATGATGATGCAGCAGACGCAGACAATTGGCGAGAAAGCCGACCAGCTCAGCACCGCCCTTCAGCATAAGAACAAGGTTATGGGAAACTGGGGAGAACTCATCCTCACCAATATCCTTGAGAGTCAGGGATTCACAAACGGAAAAGAGTTTGACGCACAACTCGCCATGCGCGACGAGGACGGTAAGGTCATCCTCAACGAGGAGACGGGCAGCAAGATGATTCCCGATGTCATTCTCCATCTTCCTGACAATCGCGACCTCATCATCGATGCCAAGATGTCGCTCACCGCTTTCGTGGAATATCAGAACGCAACTACAGACGCTGAGCGTGAAGCAGCAGCTCAGCGTCATATAGAGTCCGTCAGAGCTCACGTCAAGGAACTTTCCGCAAAGAACTACAACCAATACGTCAGCAAGCCACGTGTCAGTTGCGACTTCGTCATCATGTTCCTTCCTCATGAAGGTGCCATGCAGCTCCTTATGGAGAAAGAGCCAGAGCTCTGGAATCGCGCCTTCACGAAACATAAAGTCTATATCATCAGCGGACAATACCTCATGGCAGCCGTCCACATGATAAACATCTCATGGCAGCACGTTCAGCAGGAGAAGAACACACAGGAGATCATGAAGAATGCCAAACTCCTCGTAGAGCGCACCGAACTCTTCTATTCCCGCTACCTTAACCTCGGCAAAAGACTCGAAGAAGCCCGCAAAGCATACGACGAACTTGAGACCACCGTCAAGACAGGCAACAAATCCATCGCAGCCTCAGGTCGCGCCTTCGCCCGCCTTGGAGTGCCAAACAAAGGGATATTGCCAGAAGAGTAGATAACATTAATCAACTCAAAGACAGTTAATCGCACCGTTTCCACTATTTCTTTACATATTTTTACTAACTTTGCAGCCGCAAAAAGGAAAGATTAATTCTCCCTTGCGCCTGTGGCGGAATTGGCAGACGCGCTAGACTTAGGATCTAGTATCTAACGATGTGCAGGTTCGACCCCTGTCAGGCGCACACTCAAAAAGTCCTAACTTACTGTTTTTTAGTAGGTTAGGATTTTCCTTTACTCGTTTTTGGCTTACTTTTGGCTTATTTTGTGTTTTATGGCTTAGGATAGTGTTTTATTTATATTCTTCCAGAGTTGTTATATTACTTATTATATTGTTTTCAGCTCTCCGGTTTCGCTATCCATGATGTAGCCACGAACCACAACATCCTTTGGCACGAGAGGGTGATTCTTCACGAGGTCAACAGTTTCAAGTACAGCTACTTCCGTGTCATCAAAACCGTGAAGCCACGAGTCAAGGTCAATGCCACAATGTTTCATTAAACTAATATGTTCCTCATCTATACCACGTTCACGCATCAGGTGCAGCATCTCTTGACTGTCCATGCCTTGTACTCCGCATGTCGTATGACCAATGATCATAACTTCGTTTACACCAAGTTCGTAGATAGCTACAAGAAGCGAACGCACCGTTGAATCAAACGGATTCGTAATCGTGCCACCAGCATTCTTGATAATCTTCACGTCGCCGTTCTTTATGCCAAGAGCAGCTGGGAGAAGTTCCACAAGTCGAGTATCCATGCAAGTCACGATGGCAATCTTCTTGTCGGGGTACTTGCTTGTCTGGTATTTCTCATAAGCCTTCGTTTCCACGAATTGCTTATTGTATTCTAGCATTTGTTCTATCATGTCGTTTTTCTCATTTTATATTATCATAAGTATTACAGAAAGTATAGTCACTAACATTCATTATAGCCATCTTCATAGCCAAACGAGGTTACGCTTGGGCGGCTGCTGGTTATTAGGAGTTTCTTTCTTTTCCATGTTTATAGGCTGAGAACCATTGTGTCGTAAAAATCAGTTAGTAAATCTATCATTTCTGTGTAATTCCTTTAATGATTAAAATACTAAAGTTTCCCACCCTTTGAAAGGTGGTTTTGGATTGTAAAAAAACATGTAAAATAGTGGTCAAAAAATAACAGAAATTGAAGAAAATTTTGTAATTTTGCAGTTACTACAAAGCAAGTTTCAAAACCTAATCCAACT
>JAZRYU010000014.1:0-14023 GCA_045600885.1 Prevotella sp. | reverse complement strand
AAGAAGAATACAATGCCTCAGTATATTCCGAGCATCGCAAGAAGCAACTCAGCAAGAGCATTGAAAGAATGCAAGGAAAGCTGTCGAGAATGCAAAACGAACTTGCGGCTTGTGGATAAATGAGGTTTAGTTATATAGAAGTCGTATGATACTCTATCCTGCCACAATAACACGACGCTTCTGGGCATTCGTCATAGATTATGTCATTCTTGTAATGGCTAATATCTTCGTTGCATCAGAGCTGGTTATGATTTTGCAACCATTTCCAGAATGGCTACAGATCCTCACAGCCATGCTCTACGTCTTGGCAAACGTCTTCTATCTCCCACTATCAGAGATGGTCTTCGGAGGAGCCACCGTCGGCAAACTAGCTCTCAAGATAAGAGTCGTCCGCACCGACGGCTCACCCGTAACACCTGTCCACAGCCTACAGCGTTTCCTCCTTCTCTCCGTTGACCTCTTCGGAACATTCGGCTTGGGCGCACTCGTAAGCGCACTGATAAGCGGAAAGCGACAGAGAATAGGTGACATCGTTGCCGACACGATCGTAGTACGCGTGATTCCTTCTGACGACAGCAAGTACATCGTTCCAACGCTCTACGTCGATGATAAGGGAAAGGAGCAGGCTTCGCATCTCGCTTATGTTGATTCGCTCATTTCTTCGTTCGGGGCATCGCCTCTTGAACTTGCAAAGGAATATCGCAGAATGGAATGCGAGATAGCCACGGCACGAACCTACAAGGAAGACCCAGAGAAGATAGACTATCTGGAACGCTTGCTATCGGGCGTGCATCTTGCCATGTTCAAGCATCGCAGCCACACGCTGATAGACACCTTCATATTCCTGGTAAAGAGCGTTCCGAAGGCGGTCTATTCTGCCCGATATGCCATTTATGTTTCCATTCTGATAACAGCTGTAGCTTACGCCATCGGCATCTATTCGCAGAACGCTGATCCCGATTTCTTCCGGACCATAATGGGCAACTCTTACGCCAACGAGACCATAGAGAACATGAAGAGCGGAAAGCCTATGGGCATATATGGAAACATGGACGAATGGAGCATGTTTTTCCAGATATTCCTTAACAACCTGCTTGTCAGCATGAGGCTCTATGTGATGGGATTGATACCATTCTTCGGTCCGCTTTTCATGTTGCTAATGAATTTCGTCTCTTTTGCCAGCTTCGACGCATTCTTCGCCCAGCAGGGTTTCCTTGCCGACGCCCTTATTGCCCCAAACGAGCATGGCGTACTGGAACTCTCCACGATAATAATGAATGGAGGTGCTGCCATACTGCTCGGCACGGGTTGGCTCTTCCCTGGCAAACTGACACGAAGGCAAGCCTGGGCACGCAGCGCACGCCACAGCCTGCTTGTGTTCATCAGCACGGTACCGATACTCCTCGTTGCCGCTATAATTGAAAGTTTCGTCACTCGCCATCAGGAATGGCCAATGGCTGTGAAACTATCCATAATACTAATCTCCGCAATAATAATAGTAGGTTACTATGTTGTGTTACCAATATACTCGAAACGCCACTGACATCATACACGACACCTTCAGCTGGATAACCGCCAACGGTCGCGTAATGCGCCTTCTGCTATTTGTATTCCTTCCGATATGCATCTTGGCAGAGACGTATTCCGACCTCATGGTTTACGAGAACTACACTCGGCAGCCAGGGGTGCTTGAAACGATACTCCAGCACTACCTGCCTTTCGACGAAGAGGATCCGAACGAAGTATCGGCAGTTTCCCAGATTTTCCGCTACATTCTGCTTGTCGTAGTGGTGGTGAGCCTTGTGCCCGTAATCAGGCATTATTTCGTTTCGCGCAAGGGCGTAAACAAGCTGACCTTCAAGCGAATGATAGAACTGACGAAAGAGCACTTCATGCCGACAATAACGACGGCGGCATTGGCACTCGCAGCGTATTTCCTTGTAATGATGACGCTCTGGTCTGTAATAGTCCCATTCTTCGTTCTTTTCTTTGCTGTTTTTCCCGTTTCAAATGCCATAATAACGGGAAGCAAGTTCAGCCTCAATGGACTTAGCGGCAGTTTCATGCTATCGGTAAGATACGTGTTTCTGATATCATTCGTGGTGATAGTGCTGCAGATTCTACCGCTATACTGCTGCGGAATAGTTGCTATGGTGATGGAAATACTGAATGTAGCGCCTAGCAGCATATTGCCGGCTGCAGATACCATTACGGAGTGGACGTCCTTCGTCATGGGCGTACTTTCCTATCTGGCTATCTGCTATTCAATGGTCGTGCTCTTCGTAAGCCTCACTCTCTTTCATGGGACTGTCGTGGAGGAGGAAGATTTAATGGAAAATTGAAAAATAGGCTGGCGCAGCAAATGGTAAATAGTAAATGGTAAATTGTAAATGAGAAGATGCAAACCGACACTTTATATATAAAGGCAATAAAAGCGGATGGCAATCACGACTATATAAGTGAGATCAATCCGAAAGAACACAATACTCATACTGACAGCAACAGTCATGTCTCTACGCAAAGCTTAGAAAGTCTCTTTGAAGAGTTCATGCATAATGACTTGGTGAAGTATGTCTCATTCGGTGTCTTGATGACTATTGTTGTCGCCATAGCCTATAACATCATAAAGCGTTACGCTTTCATTGACCCAAAGGTGGAGACGGAAGCAACTGGTATGGGCAGCGACACGATCTATGGTCACTCGTGGGAAGATGAAATCAGCACCTTGATGAACAAGGGAAATTTCAGCGAAGTGGTTGTGCTCTGCTACCTGCATCTTCTTGAGACATTGAACCAGAAAGGCATTATCCGCTTCATGGCGTCGAAGACTCCGAACATGTTCCTTGAAGAAGCGAAGGCTTATAACGAGAAAAACAAGGATGAGTTAAACCAGAAGGACTTCTACCCGCCATTGCAGACCCTCACAAAACATTATCTCCTGATACGCTACGGCCATAAAAAGGCTTCCGAACAACTGGCAAAGGAGATGATTATAGTTAATTGATAATTGACAATGGAAAATGGATAATTGGGCTGCACAGCAAAATCATACATCATAAATAAAAAATCATAAATTGAAAAAATATATTTACATATTCGCTGCTATAGCTGTTGCGTGCTGCTTAGTGCTTGTATCCCAAAGGAAACATTTTTCTACTTGGGATGTGAGTATAGCAGACGCTAACGGACATGAGCCTTACGACATGGCTGTATTCGATTCGCTTCTATACCGTTCTCTGCCGAATGGTTACGAGGTGAGGCATTGGGACGTGGCTGATGCCGATAAACAATATTACACCGATGATGAGGATACACCGAGATTCCAGGATATAAAAAAGCGTTTACATCTCACCGACTCCTTGAATCCCAAGAAGCAGAGCGTACTTATCGTCCAGAGAACTGCGTGGCGTGACAGTTCGGAGTTTGAAGTAAATACCCTCATAGACGCTTTGGATTACGCCAACAAGGGAGGCAATGTACTGGTGGTAAAAGAGCAAATAGAATATTACGATTATTTTCTCAACACACTGACAAAGGCACTTGGATCAGGCATGGATGTTGGTCAGCATCCATCCGGTTACACCGCAACTGATTTAAGCGAAAGGGAGGACGACGTGTACTTTGTAAATACTCCTGACGGTAAGTTGAGAATCCGGAATCGCTTTGCTCCGTCATATCTGATTGAGGACTCTTCGTCCATCCAAGAATCTAAAGAGGCTCTTTCTATAGCAAAAGAGATGAAATTGAGCATAAAGCCTTATCTCTCTACTCATAATAATAGCGGTAGGATTTACGGAGTTGTTTTCCATAACGAGAAGTCTGGCGGAAAAGTCTATCTCTGCACTCTTGGTCTCTACTTCTCTAACCTTGGCATTACCATTCCTGATGCCGACAAGGTGATAGCATACAACATGGGCAAGATAGACAATAAGCCCGTGGTTCGTGTGGACTATGAGAAATTTGTCCCTAGTTATCGCCGCTCAAGTTCTAAGTTTGAAGATACGCTTTCTGTCCTGTCAAAGAACGAGGCGTTGAGTTTCGCCTGGACCTTGGTTCTGCTTATGGCTGTGCTCGTTCTCGTTTGCGGAATATACAGAAAACATCCTGCCAAGCGTGATGCTCATCTCATCTACGTTGACGAGACAGACCCTGTGGCCGTTCGCGAAGCAAAGTTCCGCCAGTCGCCTTTGCTTCATTTCATATTCCAATACTCATGGCTCTACAAAGGCAAGCGAAACTACACAGAACTATTCCTCATCAACTACCGCCAGTTTGCACGCTACGTCAACCGAAAGAGCGGCGTAGAACTCACCTCTGCAGACAAAGACAAACTCCATACTGCTGCAAACGCATTGGCTATGAGGACAGGACTTGACCTCTCAGATATCAGACAAGACCTCATCATGATGCGAAAAGACAAACTGAATGCAGACAACGGGGAAATAATATCTCCAGAAGATTATATCAGGAGCCAACAGATTATTGAGAAATACCTCTAATCTTACATCATAAATCAAAAATCACAAATGAAATTATGCTTACAGACAAAATAAACTCATTGAAAGCTTCCATCTCGGAAGTCATCGTAGGTCAGGAGAAACCTATCGAACTCCTTCTCACAGCTATTATTGCTGACGGTCATGTTCTTCTTGAAGGCGTGCCCGGCGTTGCCAAGACTTTACTTGCCAAGCTAACCTCAAAGCTTATTGGCGCAGACTACGGCAGAATACAGTTCACTCCAGACTTGATGCCGTCGGACGTTCTTGGCACAGAAGTTTACGAACAAAACATTGCGCAGTTCCGTTTCCACCAAGGACCTGTCTTCGCACAGATCGTTCTTGCTGACGAAATAAACCGCGCACCTGCAAAGACTCAAGCGGCCCTCTTTGAGGTTATGGAAGAGCGTCAGGTAACCGTTGCCGGCAAGACTTACCAGATGGGAAACCTTTTCAACATCATAGCTACGCAGAACCCAATAGAACAGGAAGGTACCTATCGTCTGCCTGAAGCACAGCTTGACCGCTTCCTTTGCAAGATTGTCATGAACTATCCTTCTGCTACTGAGGAGGTTGAAATTCTAAAGCGTCATCAGAACAACAGTCAGCTCGTAAAGCTGGCAGACATAAAGCCTCTACTGACTCCTGCCGATATAGAGCAGATGCGCGAGGAGATGAAAACCGTTATTGTTGACGAGTCAATCATGCGTTACATCGCAAACCTCACTTCCCTCACTCGCAATTCGGAAACCATCTATCTGCCAGCTTCTCCACGCGCTGCTGTCAGCATAATGACCATGGCAAAAGCCTACGCCCTCATTCAAGGTCGTGACTTCGTTACTCCTGACGACGTGCGCTATGTAACTCCTTGCGTGCTTGTTCATCGCATACAGCTTTCTACAGAAGCTGAGATGGAAGGAATCAACGTAACGGCAGAAATCGAACGCTTGCTTGCTACGGCTTCGGCAGAACTGTCATAACAATTCAATTTTTAATTGAACAATGCTTACAAAGAAGTTCTTCTTTCTTTTCATAGTTTGCATCGCGTTTGCATTGCTTGGAATGCTCTGGGATTGGTGTCTCATGCTTTCCAAGATAGGCATTATTGTGCTTGGTATCCTCGCTATACTTGATGCTATGTTCCTGCTCTTCGCCTCGTTTAGGCTAAGGGTAAAACGTTCACATCATAACTACTTCTCGCTAAATCAGTATAATGAGGTGAGACTGGGCGTGGATCTCCTGTTGCCGGAAAATGTGAAACAGTTTGTGAATGTTGAGTTTTTCGATGATGTTCCCCCCTCATTTAAGACGAATGCCGAAGACGGATTCCGTGGACTTGGCAATTACTCTTATGGCGTTGTCCCCTTGCGTCGTGGCGCTTACAAGATAAACCTCACACGTTGCTTCTTTCGCACAAGACTTCTGGGATTGGTGGAGGTGAGAAGATTCTTTAAGAATGGTAAGGTGATAAAGGTCTATCCATCCTTCAAGAACCTCGATAAACTTGAAATTCAAGCCTCATCACAAGAGAAAAACGGACCAAAGAGAATGCGCAGAAAGGGTAATAGCACTGCTTTCGACCAGATTCGCCCTTACATCTCCGGCGATGACGTGCGCACAATAAACTGGAAAGCCTCAGCACGAGCCGCTTCACTTATGGTAAACACCTACACTGACGAACGTTCGCAGCCTATTATTCCAATCCTCTGCGCCGGTCCTTCCATGCAGAATGCTACAGAAGGCATCACTCTTCTTGATCGCGCCGCTTCGGCAGCCATCGCTCTGTCAGCCTCTGCCATCAAGCATTATGACGAAGCCGGACTGCTTACGCTTTCACAACGAGGGGTTGAAAAGTACGTTGCTCCCGAGCGTTCTACCACAACCGTTGCAAAACTCCTTGAACACACATACAAGTTCGGGCTTGAACCGTCTGATGAAGAGAAGGTTTTCATCGAAGACCCCGACGTTTATCCTGACGACATGGCAGAAGAAGAGGTTGACAGCATTCGCAATAGCATTCGCATATATGATGCAGAACCCGACTTCGAAGCATTGTCGGCTTACGTGAACAAATGGGTTTCTCGTCGTAGCCTCCTTGTGCTCTTTGCCAACTTTGAGAACATATCCATGGCTCGCCACATTATGCCCACACTAAATCGCATCAGCAAGAAGCACTCACTGCTTGTGGTCCTATTCGAGAATGAAGGCGTGAAGGATGTAGCAGAAGGTCATACCCACATTATTGGAAGCAAAGGCAATGGCAAGCGTAACTCAAAAAAACTATCCGAGATGCGTTTCCGCACACTTTGCAACGACTACCTAGAGCAACAACTCCTCCTTGCCGACTATATGCAAAAACAGAACATCAACGTGGTTGTCACTTCGCCACAAGGCCTCACTTCAGCCGTTCTTCAGAAGTATCTCGAAATGAAGAGCAGAGCGGCGATATAAACTTCTTCTTGCCATCCAAGTCGTAGGTGTCTCTATATTATTTATACCGTTGCAAAGTTACAAAGTTTTTCTTTGTTCCGCAATACTTTTACCCAACATTTTTTGTCAAACAAACCAAAATGCACCCTATAGTATAAAGTTTTCTTCATGTTACGATGCAAAGTTACATCTTTTTCTCCATTCTGCAAATTATTATTGATGTTTTGATTTAATTTGGCTATTTCCGCTTTGTAGGGCGAGGATTTCCGAGCCGTCTATCAGATATTATTGATAAAACGGCTCGGAAATCCTCGCCCTACATTCTAAGAACTTTATATATACTTCTTCTTTCCATCGAAGTAGCTCTTCAATACTGACCACTCCTTAGGTATCCAGAAGTTTTTCTCTATATCGGCTATCATCACGTAGAAACCTTCAGGTGTTATGCCGAGATACACATGCGTGGCGTGATAGCCATCGCTCGTTGTGCCTTCAAATAGTTGCGAAATATAGGTATTGCCAAGAGCTCCCATAACGTTTTCATTCACATTGTATGTATAACGGAACATCTGCTCGGGATTTAGGTTGGTATAGTCGAGCGTTAAGCTGTCAATCTTTGTGAAGATCTCTTCTGCCAAAGCTCTCTTTTCCATTGGAATGAAATACATGGTTCCAGAAGTTTGTCCCGCATTCGATTTTCTTCCATCAGGCCCTTTTATATCGACTCGGTGGCCTACAACAAATTCTTCTCTCCAATTCTTATCAACATCATAGTTGTCGCTCTGCCCCCATCTGAAGGTCCATGACTTTACACCCTTGCGTTTTAGAACAGGCAGAATCGTCTCAAGGTATGGTTCTTTCTTGAAATAATCACTCTTTCTATCTGGAAGGAATACGTTCTTGTTGTAACTTAACCATCCCATTCCACTTATATGTTTACCACATGGTTTGTAGCCATCTGTGAAATTAAAGGACAATGTTTCCAAAGCGTCAGGATAAATCATTATTCCATTGCTCGCCTTTACTTTCCTGATAGAGTCTGCTCCGTTCTTTATGCAGATGGAATAGAGAATGGTGTCTTTGCCCTGGCTATGCGATTCATAGTGGTAGCTTTCCTGTGCTGTGAGCATCAAGGAATCAAGGTGATGCTTAAACGTTCTGAACATGCCATCAAAGACCTTCTTGTTCTCGTTGTTTATTGAGTCAATCTTTTCAACAGAATAACTCCTTAGCACCTCATCGTATGGATATTCTTCGCCACATTCTTTTGTACAGAGGAACATTTTTCCTACCACATCATTCTGCACATACATCACAACGCCATCGCCATGGTTAATCTTTTGCTTGGCTGGGATATGCAGATGTTCTGTAATCGGTGCAATGTCCTCGTAGATTTTGTCAATAGGAGTTCTGTCCTGTGCTGTGGCTGCAATAGCTACTGCAAATGCGATTATTGATATTATGATTTTTTTCATAAGCCTTTGCTTTGATAAATGTTTGAGTATTGATTATTTTGCATTGAAACACGCTGCATGAGTTGCTGTCCGTGCCTTTGTATGTTTGCCGCTTGGGCATAGAAGTCTTCCATCTTTTGGTCGGCAACAGAAGCCACTTCTTCTTGTATTTCTTCGGCTTCATCTAAGCGTGGATCCTCTTGCATTGCAAGTGACTTTTCTTCTCTTGTAGGGGCTTCAATAACGGTTTCTGATTTTGCTGTTATTTTCTGCTGAGGTGACTTGTCCCTGTCAGAATGAGAATCTTTCCTTGTAGTCTGAGCAACAAGATTTTCTTGTTTTATAGGTTGGGCAACCGGTGCAGTTTTAATTGAATCATCGTCTTTGACGCCTTGAGCCACTCGTTTATTTATAGTAGCATTTTCATGTTGAGCCACTTGCTGACCTTCTATGGTATTCCCCTGTTCTGGCAGTGGACTTTTCGGCGGCGTTGGAATCATCAAAAGGATTGCTGCCACGCAAGCTGCTGCTATCCATGGCCAGAGTTTCATGGTGCGACGCTTTGGCTTACGCTCAGCCATCATCTTGTCGTAGAGCGCTTCGTCTATGGCAAGTTCACCGAGCATCTCAGCGATAATCTTCCACTCTTGTGGAGCATCTTCGCGAGACACTTCAGCAGCCAGAGCCTTCTCCTCTTCAGGAGTAGTCTCGCCGTTGAGATACTTCTCTATTAATATTTCTATATCCTTACTTTTCATTTTTCTATAGATTTTTGTAATGATTTTTGTTTGGATTTCGAGGAGCTTGCGACGATCCCTCAAAAGAGCCTTCAAAAAGCGAAGAATTTGAGCGCATTTTCAGTTAAGATTTTCGTTATGGATTATCGTGGAGATTAAAATCTTAAACTATAATCCTTACCAAAATACGCTCCAGTACGTCGCTTTTAAGGACGACTTATTTTGGATCGCATCATAGATGCTCGAAATCTAAACTAAAATCTTAATAAACATCTTTATATATCCTCACTTTTCATTTTTAATTTAAGTTCCTTAAACACCTTCTTTCTTGCTGCCGAAAGCATACTCTTTATCGAAGGCTTGGCGATGCCCGTCTGCTCAGCTATTTCATCGAGCGAGGAACCTTCTATCTGTCTCAGTTCAAACAACCGTCGTTCGCTGGGTTTCAGATGTTCCACCGCCTCCGTCATAGCCTTGCGAATCTCCTTTGCTTCCAGTTCCTCGTGTGGCGAAGAACCGGCAAGAGTGCCTGGTGGATTGTTCATGCTATCAATGGAAACGACGGTCGATCGCTTTCGCTTCCTCACCATATCCAAGCAGCAATGTTTCGCAATCCTTATGGCAAGGGCATTATGCTTCTTTCCTACATCCATACAGCCCAGATACTTCAGCATAGACAACATTCCCTCCTGCGCAACATCCTCAGCATCAGCATCGTTGCCAAAGAAGTTGCGACCTACAGAGAGCATCACGCCTCTTAGTTCCGCGGCTATATGTTCAAACTCTTCTTGTGTCATTCTATAATATAAACGTAAGAAACATGAAAAAGTTAAGTTGAAAACGTGATTTTTATGGTTATTCAACAATCAGCAAATCAAAATCGTAACGAAATCAAAAACACTCTTCACCCTACACTTTTCCTTATAACCTACTGAATAGCAGTATTTTACAAGGTGAAGGGTTGGTGAAGAGTGCCTACACAGAATGTTATCTTTCTTTGATTAATAGATATAAATCAATGGCATTACTAATTGGTGTAGAGCTGGTGAAGAGTGAAACGCCACTCTTCACCCACTTAACGCATTGACAATCAAAGCGTTAAACCCTTGTGGTGAAGAGTGAAGAGTAAATCGCGAATTTCATAAAAACCCAGCTCTCCCACAAATATTACCAGAAAGTCATAGAGATAAAAAATTATCTCTTAGCTTTACGACCCAAAAGTTCCACAAATAAAAAATTATCCGTGGGACTTTTGCCTAACAATTCTGTTAAATAAACTAAAATGCACACTATTTGGGGAGGATTCTTGCATAATTTACGGAATAAATGTACCTTTGCACCATCAAAAAATAGGAATAAATGTATTTTATTAACAAGAAAATTTGGAAGATAGCGATTTATTACTTAATTTTGCAGTCGTAAGATATAAGAAATACATATTGTCATTATGATAACAGTCGCAAATCCTATATACGATGCCGTGTTCAAGTACCTCATGGAGGACGAACGCATTGCTCGTACAATTCTCTCCGCTTTGCTTCAGCGCGAAGTTGTGGAGGTGAATGTACGCAAGCATGAATACACCAATGGTGCACGAGATAAGATTTCCATGTTCCGTATTGATTTTGGTGCTCAGGTTCGTCAAGATGATGGCTCCTTGAAGCTTATTCTCATAGAGTTGCAGAAGACTTGTCTTGAGACAGAGACACTGCGATTCCGTCAGTATCTCGGCACCCAGTATGCCAATCCTGATAATATTATCAAAAATGATAATCCGCAGGGGTATGGCTTGCCAATGATTACCGTATATTTGCTGGGGCATCGTGTAGGCGATATAGAGGAGTCTGTTCTCTATGTACGTCATAAATCTTACGATTACAACGGAAATGTTGTTGAGAAAGGTATGCCTGATCCTTTTGTGGAGAGTCTTGTTCATGATAGTATCATAGTGCAAATACCACTTCTTCGAGGAAAGGTTAGTAACAGATTGGAAGAGGTGCTAAGTTTCTTTGACCAAACATATAAGGATAAAAACAACCGTCAGGTGTTGAATCTGGATGAAAGAACTTATGCAGGCGACGAGGAGATGAACCACATTCTCACACGTCTCCTTTCCGCAGCTTCCGATGCAAAGGTGCGACAGGACATGAATGTGGAAGAGGAATATTTTCAGGCTATTGAGAACCGCGATACGGCAATCATGATGCGTGACCAGAGGATTAAGGAGCAGAACAATCAAATTGCTGAGCAGAACAATCAAATTGCTGAGCAGCATGAAGCACTAATAAAGGCGGCAAAAGCATTGAAATCGTCAGGAGTCGCTATAGAACAAATTGCCTCCATGACTAACCTGTCAATTGATAAGATAAAAGAACTCTGAACGGAAATATAATCTCGTTTATAGTAAAAATGCTATTGGCAAGGACTGAATGTCTTGCCAATAGCATTTTTGTATATTGCCATTCCTTCAAATCCCTTTCTATTTCTTCGGCTTCTTCGTCAGGCGATATGCCAGGGAGAACATGACGTAGCGAGGGATGCTGTTGTAACGGCGCTCGGTGTAGCCTTGGGCATTGACGGAATAGCCGATGTTGCTTACCTGGTGGAGAATGTCGTAGGCAGAGAGCTTTGTTACGAGCGAACCTTTAAGGAACGACTTTGATATGGAAGCGTTCCACGCATTGGTAGTGTTGTTGATCTCCGATGACTGATAGCCACGGCGCACGAAGATGTTGTAATCCGTTGCGATGGTGAAGGAACCGAGGGACTTCGGAGTGGTGTATGTGCAGTTTACGCCATACTTATATTCGTAGGCATCAAGGTCTTGGTAGTCTTCACGGTCACTACGGCTATGACGTCCGTCTATTCTGCCTAATAAACCTGCGGTGAAGAGCTTGTACTTGTAGTTCAGCATCAGTCGTAGGTTGGTGTTAAGGTTATTTACCACAGAAAGTTCTGGTGAAGGAGTGAGAGCATGAAGCTGCTCAAGTGTAGGTGTACCATCAAACTCCACTGTCTGCAATGCGAAGTCAACGCTGCGAACATACTGCAGAGAGCCGTCCATTGTCAGTCGCCAACGCTTCTGCTTATCAAACTGCCAGTTGAGTCCTCCACTCGCCTTAGTGTTCCAGTTACCGCTGACATTATCCGTCATCGACACATAACCACCAGTTTTTGAGTTGTACCAACGGTGATAACCCTGATAGTCAGTATTATAGACGTAATCCAGTCTTGCCCAATAAGTCAGAGGTATGGAGTCGCACTTCACGTCAAGACGCACATTGGCGTTGTATTGGCAAGCATTCTTCAGCGAAGGATTGCTGAGAGTGAAGTACAGCGGACTACTCGTATCGCTCATATCCACAAGGTTCGTCAGCGAACCTGCATATTCATAACGCTGCATTTGGATATTCCACCTCATACGCTTAGTTCTCCAATCAAAGTAGAGATTCGGATTGAAAGTTCGTAGAGTTCTGTTGGCTGTCTGCGCTAAACGGCTCGGAAGGTTTAGCTCGGCGGCGCGAAGCGGAAAGCCAAATCCTCGCCCTACAAGCCACTCCGCTGGTCGCCAGAAGTCTATGCGTTCGTTGGAAATCTCAAGCGGAAGGGTTACAGACAAGAAACCCATGTCACGCACATTTATTTCACCATCGGCATTCTTAGTTTTCTTCGTGAAGTTCTTACTGAACGAGAGCTCTGTGGTGTATTTCCTGCTAAGCGTATTGAACTGATAGCTGTTGTTTATATCCGTAGCAACTGCGAGGGAGTCGTATGTTGATGGCAGTATGAACGGATCTGTGGCATAGCGACCGCCAAGAGAATCAAGACGGTAGTTCAGATTGTCGCTATGCTGCATATCCTGGGAATACGTGAAATATAAGGAAGGATAGAATTGTGCCTTGCGGAAGTCATGGCTGTAGCTGGCTCGTGCCCTATAGTGATATTGCCATGAAGCATTGTTGCCATACCTGTTGCGCAAATCCAACTTGTCGCCATCCGCAGAGAATATGTTTGTCCGTCCGAAATTGAAGCTTTCCGCAGGATTACTTCTTTCGTATGCACCGGTCAGCATGAAACTATAGTCAGCATTGCTCCACGGTGTACGATTGCGGAAATAGACGTTTGATGCGGCATGAAATGTCTTTTCCAATGACTTGGCAAGAGACTCGCTGTTGTTCATTAGCTTCGTCTGCCATGTAGAGTCAGCCGAGGCAGTATTTTTGTCACGAGTAGTATAGCGAAGGTCCACATCAGTCCTAAAAACGAACGGTTTATTCAGACGAAACATATCGTTGATACTGAAGTCGTTGTTCTTGCTCTTGTTACTATTGAAGCCTGCGGAGTAGATGTTTCCCTCGGTGCGATACTGTTCGCTACGGTAGGTCTGTTCGTTATTCGTTTCCTGCCATGAAGCCTTTGCGTCAAGTTTATTAGACCACTTATCGAACTTATCACTAACCTCATGGTGCAGACCTGCCTGACGTGTCGTTATCAATCCTCGACTCGTCTTGCTTGGATTCCAATCTCCATTCTCGCCAGGAGCGCGTTCCTCGTTCACGTTATTGGCATTGCCGAACGTAGCAAAGCGGTATCTCTCGCCATACATCAATCCGAACAGTTTTGCCATCCAGCGATCTTCTGTACCTGCACCGACTTCTGCGTTCGCGATGTAACCACGTTGATATTCCTTCTTCAGCACTACGTCGAGCGTAAACACCTTCTTCTGTTGCTCAACGGGAAGTCCAAGGGCAACGCTCTCTTCATCTGCCTTGTCGTAAGCCTTCAGTTCCTTTACGGTAAAGTAAGGCAGGTTCTCCAGCATCACTTTGTTGTCACCCTTAAAGAAGTCCTTGCCGTTGAGCGTCAGGTTATCTACATGCTTTCCGTTTATGGTTATCTCGCCATC
>JAZRYU010000013.1:0-60624 GCA_045600885.1 Prevotella sp. | reverse complement strand
AAAATCACGAGAGCAAAGCATCAATGGCTTGTCAGAGCCATCTTCTATTTCATGCGGTTTTTATTGTTTTTGTTCTTCTTCCCAAAATGAACTGAATTTCAATTCGTTACATTTATATCAAAGATGGGAAAGTTTAGTTATCAATTATCCATTAATCCTCCTCCTCTTCCGTCTCAATACAGTCTGGTGAGAGCTGTCGGGAGAACTCTGTATTGAAAGAGATGATTGTTTCAGAGCGAGAGAGCTTTAGCGGCTGAAGTTTATCGTGGATAATCTTCAGGAGGGAGTTGTTGTTTGTAGCATGAATCTTTATGAAGAGGTCGTAATTACCCGTAATGTAGTGGCACTCAACGACCTCAGGAATATTCTTCAATGCTAGAACGGCATCATCGAAATATTCTGGATTCTTCAGGTTCAGTCCGATGAAGGCAGTTGTCTGGAATCCCATATTCTCAGGGTCTAGAATAAACTGCGATCCTCTGATAACGCCCATCTGCTGCAATTTCTGCACACGTTGATGAATGGCTGCACCGCTGACATTACATGCTCTTGCCACCTCAAGGAAAGGTACGCGAGCGTCAGCAGAGATAAGTTGAAGAATTTTCTTGTCTAATGCGTCGAGATGTTGCTTCATATAATCTATTTTTTGTCTTTTTTCTTTGGAAACGACGCCCCATGGCGTCGTTAGTGAGCGGATTTGTTTTGCGACGGTTTAACGATGCCATGGGGCATCGTTTCCTTAGTTTTCCTTCATTTCCGTCGCACTGTAGTTTATCTTGAGCGAACCACATTTGCGGAGCTGAGTCTTCACCTGTGTGATTATCGCCATCTTCACAGCACGGTCAGCCTTGAAGGATATTTGTAGTTCGCTGTCGTCTTGCGTGAGTTTCTGCTTATAGCCGTTGACGACCATCGGAATCTTATCCATTTCAACAAGCGAGTTCTCTATCTGAACCTGCCCTTGAGCATCCACATAAACATGGATGATGCTGCTGCGATCTATCATCTTAGTAAGCTTCTGACCTTCAGGCAACTGATACTTCAACTTCACATCTACGCTCCTAAGATGGGTAACGAGTATGAAGAAGAAAAGAATGGTAAATATGAGGTCAGGCAGGGCAGCCGTATTCAGTTCCGGCATATCCCTTTTCTTACGTTTGAACATCAGTTTGTGAAAGAATTATCAATTGTCAATTATCAATTAAATTTCAGTACTTCTCCGCTATTCGCTGCGGATACTGCTGCTTGACTATAGCCTGCTGATCTGAGTTGAGGTTCAGGTAGTCTGCCCTATATTTCTTCTGCGCATAATGCTCTCGTGCTTCACGATAAGCGAGAATCATCTTGTTCTGCAGAGCGAAATAGTCCTCGTAGTCAGCATCGTCCTCTATGCTGAGTGTGAGAACATGCTTCTTAGGCTGCGGACAACTCTCAAGGAAATGGACAATGCGCTGCTGAGGATTCTGATCGGCAGTCTCCTCGTCGGCGAAGTAAGCCTTGCCGTCTGCCTTGAGCACGATATTGAGCACATTGCTCTGATCAATCTCCGTAATCTTCTCCACCTTCTCCTCATCGAGCTTCGGCAACTGACGCGGAAGTCCTTTGTCTGGATCCATGGATGTTACCATAAGGAAGAAGACAAGAAGAATGAAGGATATGTCGGCAGTAGATGTCGTGTTGAGCAACGGCATCTTACGGTTACGTTTTCTATGAAAGTTGAAGTCCAAGGGGCTGATAATTTAGTTTGTTTAGTGACAAAATGTCACTTTTATGGCGGCAAAATTACTAAAAATATTTCAATATGAAAGAAATATCAGCAAAAAAGATTACAGTTTAACACAAAAACCGACTTTTTTACCTATTCTTCTTCCCCAATCATCTCCTGTAGAGTGATATTCGGATTCTTACGAGCATACTGTTCCGCCTTCTCCAAAGGTGCATCGTCGAAAGCGCGGAAGCCAACAATCTGGTTTGTCACCCAGAGGAGTTTTCCCATGTGTTCGTCTTTCTGCTCCTGAGAAGCCTTGGAGAAATTCTTCAGTGGGAAGGAGTTTATCAGATAGAAGAGCACACAGTCTGGCACGATCATCTTCGGCGTCATCTTCTTGCGCTGCTTCTCATCGAAGAACTCCTTGTAAGCAGGATAGTCGGAACCGAGATATTTGTCAAGAGAGATACCTATCGAACCGTCCTTTATCACGATGCTCTGATCGAAAGCACTAATCTGAGAATAGACCGTAGGCATGGAAACCTGTGGGAAGTTCTCGTTCACTTTCTTGAAGGCGGCTGTGAGGTCGTTGTTGAGTTTGTCCATGTTTGCGAATTTCTCTTCTGCATCACGAATCACAAGCTGAAGCGTAGAATCCTGATAGAAAGAGAGCAATTTGCGCGTTGTGGCTTCCTCATCCATCTTGCCTATCTTGAGGATGTCTTCTATCAATGTTCTGGTTTCCGTCGGATAAGCCGTACTCATCTGCTGAAGAGCAGAAAACTCTCCAGTAGTAAGATACTGATATTCAATCCTATCCATTCTGTTCACCTTAATGTCAGTATTGCCCTGATTGGTTGCTATCTGCGACATGAAATCACAAGAACTGACAGTAAAGACAGCTAACAGAAGGACGGAGAAGATGGCTTTTATTCTTTGATTTTTCATTTTTAATTATTACATAAAAAGCGTGAATCGCAGGCAAAATTACTATTTTTTGAAAAAATATCACGTATCATTACCGTTTTTTTAAGTTTTTTTGATAATTTTGCAGCGATATAAGCAAAGAATAACCCTACTCGGCACTCGCTGCACGAGAACTAACCATGTATTTCATTATGAAGAAAATCCTTCTTTCTCTGGCTCTGATTATCGCTACTTGCGCTTCAGCCGCTACTAAAAAACAGACTCTTGTAATAAAGAACACGCTGCCTGTCAAGCGCGTTGATGCTCCTGTCAACGTGGCTCTCACGGACATTCCTTTCCATATCCGCAAGGCTGTGGTAATGATTGGCGGAAAGGAGATCCCTTCCCAGCTTGACGACATCACTGGCGACGGTACTCCAGACGCTCTCTTCTTCCTCGTGGACATCGACAAGATGCAGACTCTCAATGCCGACATCACATACTATGACAACGGCACTCAGGCTGCCTACCCTTCACGTGTCTATGTGGACATGATGCTCACCAACAAGAAAATCAAGGAGAGCAACAAGCAGGATCTGTACATCGACCAGCTGAAGGTGAAGCGCGGCGTAAATCCTTACTGGATGCTGCATCATCACGGTGCTGCCTTTGAGAGCGAACTGGCAGCTTACCGCATCTACTTCGACCATCGTCAGACTGTGGATATCTACGGAAAATACAGCAAGCAGCTTGAGCTCAAGCAGACTCAGTTCTACCCAGACGCAGAGCAGAAGGCAGCCGGTTTCGGCGATGATGTTCTCTGGGTTGGCAACACTCTCGGCGTAGGTGCTCTCCGTGGTTTCGACGGCGAGAAGCCTGTAATGCTTGAAGACCTTGACAATCGCGGTCAGCGCATCGTTGCTGAAGGTCCGCTCCGCACTATCGTGGAAGTGCTTGACGCTAACTGGATTCCAGCTCCTGGTCAGCAGGCTGTCACAATGCGCACTTACTACACTCTCTATGCTGGTCATCGCGACTGTGAGGTAACATGTGTGTTCAACAAGCAGAACAGCAACAAGTACTGCACTGGAATCATCAATGTCAAGAACTCTACAGAGTATTCTGACAACAAAGGTCTCCGTGGCTGCTGGGGTACTGACTGGCCTGTATCGGAGAAAGACAGCGTAGGTCATAAGCGCGAAACAGTAGGTCTCGGCATCTGCATTCCTCAGGAGAACATCGTGAAGGAACTCCCTGCCAACAAGGACAACTATGCTTTCTGCGTAGCACCTACAAATCATACCCTGATCTACCACATCGTGTTCGGTTCAGACAACGAGTCTTTCGGCTATCATTCTGCTGAGCAGTGGTTTGCTTATCTGCAGGAGTGGAAGAAGGAACTCGTCAACCCTCTGCAGATTTCCGTAAAGACTACGGCTGCAAAAAAGAATAAGAAGTAAATCTATTCATGAACATAGAACTGAAAAATGCTCGCGTAAATAATCTTAAGAACATCTCGCTGAGCATACCTCATAACAAACTTATCGTCATTACCGGAGTCAGTGGCTCCGGCAAATCGTCACTTGCTTTCGACACTCTCTACGCCGAAGGACAGCGCCGCTATGTAGAAAGCCTTTCGGCTTACATCAGGCAGTTCCTCGGTCGTATGCATAAGCCAGAATGCGACTACATCAAAAACCTACCGCCAGCAATAGCCATCGAGCAGAAGGTCATCTCAAGGAATCCGCGATCTACCGTAGGCACTACTACTGAGATTTACGAATACATGAAGCTGCTCTTCGCCCGCATCGGCAAGACTTATTCGCCTATCTCCGGACAGGAAGTGAGGAAGCATAATGCTGAGGATGTTCTGGCTAAAGCGAAGGAATTCTCGGAAGGCACCAGACTGCTCATCGCCGCTCCTCTGAAGATTGGCGAAGGACGTACGCTGACAAAGCAGCTTGAGATAGAGATCCTGCAAGGTTATCAGCGCATTATCCTCGGTGGAGAGGTGGTGCGCATTGAAGATTATCTCGCTGAGTCTGAGGGCGTTAACATCAAGGAGTCAAGGGAGATTCATCTGCTTATTGACCGAGTGTCACTCAACGGAGCGGAATCAGAATCCCGTTTCCTCTCGTCTGTTGAAACAGCCCTTTACGAAGGACAGGGAGAATGCGTTCTCTTCGTTACTCCTTCGATGATGAAGTACAGCTTCTCCACTCGCTTTGAAGCTGACGGAATGACCTTCGAAGAGCCATCGGAGAATCTCTTCTCTTTCAACTCTCCTGCTGGCGCCTGTGAATGCTGCGAAGGTTTCGGAAGAATCATCGGCATAGACGAAAAGCTTGTTATCCCTGACAGTTCCAAGTCTGTTTACGACGGTTGCGTGCAATGCTGGAAAGGCGACAAGATGGGCGAATGGCTGAAATATTTCATCCGTCAGGCTGCCCACGACAATTTCCCTATCTTCACCCCTTATTACGAACTCTCTCAGCAGCATAAGGACTGGCTTTGGCACGGTCTGCCTTCTGATCCAGGTTGGGATAATCCTGACGATAAGATCTGTCTTGACAATTTCTTCGAGATGGTCAAGCGTAATCAGTATAAGATACAGTATCGCGTAATGCTCAGCCGTTATCGCGGAAAGACGGTTTGTCCGAAGTGTCGCGGCACAAGACTAAGGAAGGAAGCGTCTTATGTAAAGATTGGCGGACGCTCCATAACCGACCTTGTGGAAACTCCTGTCAATGAGTTACTTAAGTGGTTCTATCAGATTTCAAGTCAGGAACTTTCGGGCGAAAACACAACTGTTCTCACGCAGCAAGAGAAAGAAATCTCCGAACGTCTGCTTACGGAAATAACCTCACGCTTGCAGTTCCTCTGCAATGTAGGCCTTGGCTATCTTACCCTCAACCGCGCTTCTAACACGCTCTCTGGCGGTGAGTCTCAGCGTATTAACCTCACAACGCAGCTCGGAAGTGCTCTCGTTGGTTCGCTGTACATTCTCGACGAACCTTCCATCGGTCTTCATTCACGCGACACGGAGCAGCTCATCTCCGTATTGCGCAATCTTAAGGAACTCGGAAATACGGTCATCGTTGTTGAACACGACGAGGACATCATGCGTGCCGCAGACCATATTATAGACATCGGTCCTGATGCCGGCACACTCGGCGGAGAAGTGGTTTGGCAAGGTTCTCTTCAGGAAGAAACGCCTTCTGACTCTCGTTCTTACACGCTTAAGTATCTTTCCGGAACTCTCTCAATACCAGTTCCTAAGACTCGCCGAGCATGGAACAGATACATCGTACTGAAAGGTGCGAGAATGAACAATCTCAAGGGTTGTGATGCCGTCTTTCCTCTTAATGCCTTCACCGCTGTCACTGGCGTAAGCGGCTCTGGAAAATCATCGCTCGTCAAGGGCATTCTCTACCCTGCCCTACGCAGGAAGCTTGACCTCGTTGCCGACCTCCCTGGCGAACATCAGGGACTTGAAGGCGACCTTAAAGCCATCACTTCGGTTGAGATGATCGACCAGAACCCTATCGGTAAGTCTGCTCGTTCCAATGCGGCAACTTACGTTAAGGCTTACGATTCCATCCGACAGCTCTATGCCGACCAGCAACTGTCACAGCAGATGGGCTTCACCCCTGCTTATTTCTCTTTCAATACCGACGGCGGACGCTGCGAAACCTGCAAAGGCGCAGGCACGACGATTGTGGAAATGCAGTTCATGGCAGACCTTCAGCTCACTTGCGAAGAGTGTCACGGTCAGCGATTCAAGAAGGACATCCTCGAGGTGCGATACGAAGGTAAGAACATCAACGACATTCTCGACATGACCATCTCTGACGCTATCTCCTTCTTCGCCAACAACGGACAGCAGCACATTGCTGACCAACTCATGCCTTTGGAGGAAGTAGGACTTGGCTACATTAAGATGGGACAACCGTCAAGCACGCTCTCCGGCGGTGAAAACCAGCGTGTTAAGTTGGCTTATTACCTTGGCAAAGAGAAGGTTTCGCCTACGGTATTCATCTTCGACGAACCAACGACAGGTCTCCATCTTCATGACATAAACAAACTTCTTGATGCCTTCAACCGCCTTATCTCTCGCGGTCACACCGTGATTGTCGTGGAACATAACCTTGAGGTTATAAAGTCTGCCGACTACATCATCGACCTCGGGCCAGAAGGCGGTAATCGTGGTGGAAACATCGTTTTCCAAGGCACGCCGGAAAAGCTCGTCAAATGCAAGGAATCCATCACCGGTAAATACCTTAAAGAAAAGCTGTAAAGCCACCGTTTCAGCTACTGTTCCCGAAAATCCATTTTCGGTTAAACCAGCCTCTGTTCCCAGCAGTTTCGCTGCTGGTTCTCTCTTCCCCTATGAAAACAAAACTCTCTCTTCTCTTCTTCCTCCTCTTCCCTCTTTTGGGAGGAGGAATATTGTCTGCGAAGCTCGTCGTCACGAAGCTGACCTGCAACCATCAGTCCGGCTTCGCCATCGTCAACACTAATCAACCCGTAGTTGGCTGGCAGATGACTTCCGACCGCAACAACGACTTCCAGACGGCTTACCAGATTGAAGTCATTGAGAACGGCACAGAAGCATCTGTCTATACTTCGCGACAGACGAAGTCTGGTGAGAGTCAGCTTGTCAGCCTTCCTGCACTTCCAGAAAACTCTCGCGGCTATAAATGGAGAGTGAAGGTATGGGATTCCGAAAAGCAACCGTCGGAGTGGAGCGAATGGCAGCTCATCCACGTAGCACCTAAGCATCTTGACGCCACTTGGGTAGGCGCAATTTCAAAGAAAGACGCTCACATCCCTGAAGGAAAATGGTCTAACACAACCTTCAAACAGCAGGATTTCAAGGACGCATGGAAAGACATTGACTCTCTCTCTACAAAGTCTATTGAGGTCCAGAAGCCGTTTACTCTCGCCCAATCGTCAGAGAACATCTCTAATGCAGTTATCTACATCTCTGGTCTCGGTCACTACATCCTGAACATCAACGGACAGCGCATCTCCGACGCTGAGTTTGCCCCACTCTGGACAGACTACGGCAAGACCGTCTATTACAACATCTACGACCTTACCGCTCTCCTAAAAGCTACTGTTCCCAAAGCGTCCGCTTCGGCACAAACATCCACAATATCCGCTCTTCTCGGCAACGGCATGTACAACGTCCAGAAAGACGGTCGCTACACAAAGTTCCAAGCCTCTTTCGGAGCACCGAAAGTATTCTTCCACATTGTTATTAATTATAAGGACGGCAGCCAGCAGACCATCAAGACCGACGGTTCAGAGCGTTATCGTCTCTCCAACATAACCTTCAACAGCATCTATGGCGGAGAAAGCATCTCTCTCAACCAGCCTACGGCAGAATCCTTCCGTCCTGTAAGCATCGTTGAGCAGCCCAAAGGCAAGCTGCTTCCTCAGACAGCACCTCCAGTGAAGATTACGGAGCGTTATCCCGTTAAGTCTTGGCAATACACAGACTCTACTCGCACCACCTTCGTCTGCGACATGGTTCAGAACCTCTCTGGTTTCCCTGAAATAACATGCTCAAACCTCACTCCTGGCATCACCATTAAGCTCACCGTATCGGAGAAGCTTGACAAAAGCGGCATCGTTAACCAGAAACAAACTGGCCGTCCGCATTTCTACAGCCTCTCCATCCCAGCCCAAACAGCCGCCCCACATGTCGCAACCACAGCCTCAACAGTCTCTCCACTCCACTCTGCCCCTGTGCCTGAAGCATCAGCTTCTGGCTCCTTCACATGGCATCCTAATTTCTCCTACTACGGCTTCCGCTACATTCAGGTGGAAGGCGCAGTTATGCGTGGCGAGCCAAATCCCGACAATCTCCCTGTCATAGAAAACCTCCAGAGCTGCTTCATCCATAATTCCGCAGAAGAATATTCTGCCTTCGAATCGTCGAATAATCTTTTCACAGCCACTCACCGACTCATTGAGCGTGCAGAGCGAAGCAATATGCAGAGCGTCTTCACCGATTGTCCTCATCGCGAGAAGCTTGGATGGCTTGAGCAGGACCAGCTTTGCGGTCCTTCCCTACTCTACAACTACGACCTCACCACCTTCGGTCCTAAGTTCATTCATGACGTCTGCGATGCTCAGAAGCAGGATGGTTCTGTTCCGACAATAGCTCCGCAGTATGTTGAGTTCGGAAATAAGTGGGGCGACTTTGACGAATCGCCGGAATGGAGCTCTACGCTCATCATCTTCCCTTTCCAGTATTACGAGCAGTATGGCGATAACTCCCTCATTAAGAGCAACTACGAGGCAATGTGTCGTTACATTGACTACCTCACAACAAGAGCAGAAAACGGCATACTGAAATTCGGACTTGGCGATTGGTATGACTATCAGTCTAACGAAGCTGCCGGTTTCTCAAAGAACACTCCTGTCCCTCTCGTTGGCACAGCCCATTTCATCCTTGATCTCCAACTCATGGTAAAGGCTTCGCAGCTGATGAAACAGCACAAGGACACAAAGAAGTTCAAGGCTCTGCTCAACAAGACCATCGATGCCTTCAACGCCGAGTTCTTCCATGCAGATTCATGCTATTACGGCAATAACTCCCAATGTTCAAACGCTCTCCCTCTGTACCTTGGCATTTGTCCACGAGGCACGGAGAATCAGGTTTACGCAAATCTTATGGCTGATGTAATGAAGTCTGGCAAGCCGCGTCTTACAACTGGTGATGTCGGCAACCGCTACCTCATTCAGACAATCTCACGCAAAGGCGATGACAAGCTCGTCTATGAAATGTTCAACCACTATGAGACTCCTGGCTATGGTTTCCAGATTTCACAGGGCATGACCACACTTACCGAACAGTGGAATCCGCAGTTTGGCACGTCTCTCAACCATTTCATGATGGGCCACCTCGACGAATGGCTCTTCTCTTCCATGGCTGGCATCCGCAATGCTTCCGGCAGCTACGGACTGCGCGACATCATCATCCGGCCATTCTTTGCCGATGATGCTCAGGAGGTGAAGGCAGAGACTGCTAATCTCTATGGTAAAATCTCTGTAAAAGCTACTCCTTCAACGGCTACAATCCGCATTCCTATGGGCTGCAAAGCGACGTTCATCTTCCCTAACGGAAAGACGCACAGAATAGGAGCAGGAGAACATACGCTCTCAGCCTTTTGAGCAGAGCGCATCCATTGGCGACTTTGATATTTTTCCTATCTGATAGCCTCTCTCTTCTGCTACATCACGCAGTATTTCCGCATAGTGATAAGCTATGCTTCCTGTGAAATTCAGCGTTTTGCAGTTATACGGTTTCACGTTGTTTTCCAGGAAGTTAGCAAAGTTCCCCTTGATTATCGGCAGCACGGTTTCGTCCGCACGATATTTGCTAATAAAGGTTGAAAGCGAAGCAAGGAATGTGTTTGCCTGAGGCTTTCGGTAAACACGCTCTATTATGTCTGCCTGACTCATTCCGTATTCTGCATTAAAGGCTTCTACGACAGCCTTATTCAATCGTCCTTTCAGCAGCGCGTTCAGGAACATTCTGCCAAGCACGGCACCACTGCCTTCGTCGCCAAGAACATAACCCAAGGCGGGAGTCTGCTGAATAATCTTTTCTCCATCGAACAGGCAGGAGTTGCTGCCTGTTCCGAGTATGCACGCCACTCCTCTCTTGCCTCCGCAAAGTGCTATTGCTGCTCCAAGCAGATCAGACTGAACATCAATATCCGCCACGTTCTCGCCAAAGGCTTTGGCAAGTGCCTCGCGAACCACCACCGATTTCTCCGGCGTGCATCCAGCACCGTAGAATCTTATCTTGTCCATTTCTGCAATTTCCTCTTTTTTCAGGCAATTGTCACGAAGATGGCATACTATCCCAAAAATCACATTTTCATCCTGCTGAAACGGATTTATGCCAGCCGTTTCGTAGATGCTCGTTCCTATGTTCCAAACGGTACTTGTGCCTCCTGCGTCTGCTATAAGTGTCATTTTGCGGTTTTTTCGTGTTTAACTATGTTAATATTTCGCCGCAAAGGTACAAAATTAATCGAAAATTGCTTGAATTTATATAATAATTTTGTAATTTTGCGCCGTTTTTAATGCGACACATTCAGCAAATCTATGAAAAAGGTCCTATTCTTCATACTCATTCTCATCACATTTTCCCTTGACACCTTCGCTGTGTTGAAGGAAAAAGACCTTGCCGGTACGCTCGTTATCCTCCGCAAGGAACTGACTGCCGTCTATGAAGATAATGCGATTAGAACCGCTAACTATCAGCGCCGCAACCTCAACGCTCAGGCTAACATGAACAATGTCATGAAGCGTAGCGACCAGAACGCACTCATGCTCTATTCGCAGAAGAAGGAGTATGTCTTCGACCTCGCCTATGCCTGCCACGAAGCCACTGAGCAATACAAGAACTTCAAGGCACAGACAAGACCGTTCCAGAAGTTTGCCGACAGAACAGCTTTCGATGAAGCTCGCTACGACAGTCTCATTGCCACTCTGCAGAAGATGCCGGACAGAGTACTTGACCCGGAGAGTCGTGAGAACAAGGCTGTCTGTCTCGCTCTTGCCGTAAACCTGCAGCGTCAGCTTAAGGAGCGTAATGATCAGGTGAAGGAATATCTGAAGCAGTACCGCATGATTGACAATCACCTGAAGCAGGTGAACGATTACGCAAACAAACGCTACAACGAGATACAGCAGAACATCTTCAAGAACGGTGGCAACGACTATTTCACGCTTCTCTCCTCTCTCAAAACACAGATCTTCGAGGTTGAAGAGGCTGTGAGCGAGAAGTATCGCTCTTATCCGCACACCAGTTCGGAATGGGATGTCAAGGTTATGCTCTTCCTTTTCGGAGCTATTATTTTCTACGGATTAGTATCCATTCTGCTCAATGTCATCATACTGCGTTACCTTCTCCCTAAGAGATTCCAGAAGAAGGGATTCGTTGAGCGTCGAAGCAGCATTATTATGGCTACGACGGTCATCACCTTCGCCATTGCCATTGGCATCGTGAAAGCGGTATATTCGCAGAACTTCCTTGCCATGGCTGGCGGACTTCTTGTGCAGTATTCATGGCTTCTCGGAGTCATCTTCCTCTCTGTCCTTGCTCGTGTAAAGCCTTGTCAGCTCAAGAAAGCCTACATGCTTTACAGCCCACTCATCGTTATCAGTTTCGTCGTAATCGTTTTCCGCATCGTACTGATTCCGAATGCGATGGTCAATCTCATCTTCCCACCACTCATCCTGATCTTCGCCATTTGGCAGTGGCATGTGCTCAAGAAGAACAAGGAAGGTGTCCCTAAGAGCGACCTTTTCTTCGCACAAATTTCGCAGACCATCTTCGTGTTCAGCATAGTGTGCTCATTCATCGGCTTCACACTCCTCGCTGTGCAGGCTCTTATTTGGTGGACTATGCAGCTCACCTGCATCCTGACCATCAGCTGCATCCGCGACTGGCTTATCACCTACGAGAAGAAGAATGGATTCTCAGACCTTCCGATGAACAAGGTGTGGTTCTTCTATCTTATCCACGACGTCATCGTCCCTGTACTCGGCATCTTCTCAATCGTCATCTCTGTCTATTGGGCAGCCGATGTATTCAACCTGAGCGATGCTGTAATCAGATTCTTCGACTACGATTTCGTCAACCAAGAGAACTTCCGCCTCTCTATGCTGTCGTTCGTACTCATCATCAGCCTTTGGTTCGTATTCTCTTTCATCAGCCGACTGATCATTGAGATTGCAAAGCATAACTTCTCTACCGAAGACCCACGCTCTGCCAACAGCCGCACAGTGATGATCAAGAACGTTGTGCAAGTAATCGTCTGGGGCGCATGGTTCATGATAAGCTTGCTGATCATGAGGGTCAACACCACTTGGCTTGCCGTAATCGGTGGTGGTCTCTCTACTGGTATCGGTTTCGCTTCTAAGGACATCATCGAGAACATCTACTACGGTATCTCGCTCATGACAGGACGCATAAAGATTGGCGACTTCATCGAATGTGACGGAACACGCGGTAAGGTCATGTCCATTTCTTATACAAGCACCCTTATCGAAGCCCTTGACGGCTCAGTAATCGCTTTCCAGAACTCACAGCTCTTCACAAAGAACTACAAGAACCTAACCCGCAACCACGGCTACGTTCTCTCACAGATATCCTTCGGTGTCGCTTACGGCAGCAATGCGACAAAGGTCGTTGACCTCATCGTAAGCACCATAAAGCATTCGAAGATTCAGGGACTCAGCACAAAGAAAGGCGTCTCTGCCGTTCTCACTGACCTCGGTGACAGCAGCGTGAATTTCATCCTTCGCACATGGGTTGACGTTACAAAACAGCCGATCGTTGAAAGCGCTCTGCGTACTCTCATCTACGACACGCTCAACGCCAACAACATCGAAATCCCATTCCCTCAGCAGGATATCCACATCATCCAACAATAGCCACCGTTCCAAAAAGAAAATAACATTACCAACATGGAATTCCAGAATAAAATTTTATCAAAGGAGTTGGCTGCCCGCCTTTGGGAAGGCCACACAATCGGCACTGCAGAGAGTTGCACTGCCGGAAAGATTGCAGAAGCTCTCGTGCTCACTGCTGGTGCGTCACAGTATTTCCGTGGCGGCATCATCTGTTATCATGATGACATCAAGCGCAACATGCTCAAGGTAGATGCTGCAGTTATCGAAGAGAAAACTGCCGTTTGCGAAGAAGTTGCCATTCAGATGGTTAAGGGAGCGTGCGAAGCTCTCGGAACAGAATACGCCATTGCCTCTTCTGGCTGGGCAGGTCCTGGCGGCGGAACAAAAGAGGATCCTGTCGGCACAATCTACGTAGCCTGCGGTTCTAAGGAAGACGTTGTAACCCTCAAGATTGAAGGCGATGAAGGTCGCGATAAGAACATCGCAAAGGCTACTCATCAGGCTCTCGCTCTCTTCTCTCAGTATCTCGCCGATCGCCTCCCTTCAAAGGAAGAAGAAAAGGCACCTCGCCTCGTTGATCTCGAGGGCTAAGCCACCGTTCCAGGCGATTCATCACTGGGCTTAATTGCCACTGTTCCCGGCGATTCATCGCCGGTCCAAATAAATTGTCAATTGTAAATCCGTAAATTGTAAATCACAAAGATGTTCAATACTCACAAAAACATAGATCTTTACAACACTAACCAGGAGATCCTGGCTAAGTGGAAAGAGCACAACCTCTTCTGGCGCTCAGTAGAAGAGCGCGAAGGTTGCCCTGAGTTCGTATTCTTCGAAGGACCTCCTTCTGCTAACGGACATCCTGGTATTCACCATGTCCTCGCGCGTACAATAAAAGATACATTCAACCGCTACAAGACAATGAAGGGCTTCCAGGTGAAGCGTAAGGCTGGCTGGGACACTCACGGTCTGCCTGTAGAACTTGGCGTTGAAAAGGAACTCGGTATCACAAAGAACGACATCGACAACAAGGATAGCGAGAAGTACATCTCTACTGCTGACTATAACGCAAAGTGCCGCTCTAACGTGATGATGTTCACCGACGAATGGACAGAACTCACTGAGCAGATGGGTTACTGGGTTGACCTCGAGAACCCATACATCACTTACGACAATAAGTACATCGAAACTCTCTGGTGGCTCCTCAAGCAGCTCTACAACAAGGACCTGCTTTACAAGGGCTACACAATCCAGCCATACTCTCCAGCTGCCGGTACAGGTCTTTCTTCTCACGAGCTCAACCAGCCTGGTTGTTATCGCGACGTTAAGGACACAACTTGCACCGCTCAGTTCCTCGTAAAGGATGTTTGCGAAGGTCTCAAGGGCAAGGGCGAACTCACAGGCGATATGCCAGAAGGTCTCAAGACTTACGTTCTCGCCTGGACAACAACTCCTTGGACACTCCCTTCAAACACAGCTCTTTGCGTTGGTCCAAAGATTGACTACGTAGCTGTTGTTGGCAACAACCCATACTCTGGCGAAGAGGCTATCTACATCATCGCTGAGCCACGTCTCTCTGCTTATTTCTCTGCAAAGAAGGACGAGGAAGGCAATGAGATCCCAATGAACATCGTATGGCGCGGTAAGGGTACTGACCTCGTTGGTCTCCACTATCAGCAGCTCATGCCTTGGGTTAAGCCTTGCGCTCTTGAGAACAATGAGGTTGTTGTGAAGGAGGAAGAAGCTTTCCGCGTAATCCCTGGCGATTATGTTACAACAGAGGACGGTACTGGTATCGTTCACATCGCTCCTACTTTCGGTGCTGACGACGCCAAGGTTGCAAAGGATGCTGGCATTCCTTCTCTCTTTATCATAGACAAGGGTGGCGACACTCGCCCAATGGTTGACTTCCAGGGCAAGTACTTCGTATCAGAGGATATGGACGAGAACTTCCGCAACCTCTGCGTAAACGAGTCTTACTGGAAGCACGCTGGCGAATACGTTAAGCCTGGTTTCAAGGCTTGGTTCACAAAGGACGACAACACTTCTCTTGACGAGGCAATGAAGGCTCTCAAGCCTGAAGACGACCTTAACCTTGCTATCTGCATGGAAATGAAGCAGGAAGGCAGCGCATTCAAGATTGAGAAGCACGTCCACAACTATCCACACTGCTGGCGTACTGACCTCCCTATCCTCTACTATCCACTTGACTCTTGGTTCATCCGCTCAACTGCTAAGAAGGAGCGCATGGTGGAACTCAACAAGACCATCAACTGGAAGCCTGAGTCAACTGGTTCTGGTCGCTTCGGCAACTGGCTAGAGAATCTCAACGACTGGAACCTCTCTCGTTCTCGTTATTGGGGAACTCCACTCCCTATCTGGCGCAATCGCGACACTAAGGAAGAGCTTTGCATCGGTAGCGTAGAGGAACTCTACAACGAAATCGAGAAGGCTGTGGCTGCTGGTCTTATGCAGACAAACCCACTGAAGGACAACGGTTTCGTTCCTGGCGACAACTCAAAGGAAAACTACAATAAGATTGACCTCCACCGTCCTTACGTTGACGACATCATCCTCGTCAGCGAAAGCGGTAAGCCAATGAAGCGTGAGACTGACCTTATCGACGTTTGGTTCGATTCTGGTGCTATGCCTTACGCTCAGATTCACTACCCATTCGAGAACAAGGAACTCATCGACGACCGCAAGGCGTTCCCAGCAGACTTCATCAACGAAGGTGTTGACCAGACTCGCGGTTGGTTCTTCACTCTCCATGCTATCGCTACAATGGTATTCGACTCTGTTGCGTTCAAGAACGTAATCTCTTCAGGTCTTGTTCTCGATGCTAAGGGCAACAAGATGTCAAAGCGTCTTGGCAATGCAGTGAATCCTTTCGACACTCTCAAGAACCAGAGCACAGACGCCACTCGCTTCTACATGCTCACAAACTCACAGCCTTGGGACAACCTCAAGTTCGATCCAAAGGGTGTTGACGAGATCCGTCGCAAGTTCTTCGGAACTCTCTACAATACTTACTCATTCTTCGCTCTCTACGCTAATGTTGACGGCTTCACAGGCACAGAACCACTCGTTCCGCTTGCTGAGCGCCCTGAGATTGACCGCTGGATTATCTCTGAGCTCAACACTCTCGTGAAGAATGTGGACGAAGCCCTTGCTGACTACGAGCCAACACGCGCTGGTCGTTTCATTGACGGTTTCGTAAACGACTACCTCTCTAACTGGTACGTTCGTCTCAACCGTAAGCGTTTCTGGGGTAAGGATATGAGCCAGGATAAGCTCGCTGCTTATCAGACACTCTACCAGTGCCTTAAGACAATCGCGCTTCTCCTCGCTCCGTTCTCTCCATTCTACGCTGACGAGCTCTACAACGACCTCCTCTCTGCAGCCCCTGTGTCAGAAGCGTCAGCTTCTGATTTCCAATCAGTTCACCTCGCTAAATTCCCAGAGGTTGACGAGACAGCCATCGACAAGAATCTCGAGCAGCGCATGCAGATGGCACAGCAGATTACCTCTATGGTTCTCGCTCTCCGTCGTAAGGTAAATATCAAGGTGCGCCAGCCACTCCAGAAGATTCTCGTTCCTGCAATAAACGACGAGCAGAAGGCACAGATCCTCGCCATCCGCGACCTCGTTCTCAACGAGGTTAACGTAAAGGAAATGGAATGTGAAGGCGGCGAAAACCTCCTCGTAAAGAAGGTGAAATGTAACTTCCGCGTCATGGGTAAGAAGTTCGGCAAGCAGATGAAGGCTGTTGCAGCACAGGTTGACGCTCTCGACCAGCAGCAGATCGCAGCTCTCGAGAAGAACGCTTCTATCGAGATTACTGTTGATGGCGCTCCTGCCGTTATTGAACTCGCTGATGTAGAGATCATCTCTCAGGACATTCCAGGATGGGAAGTTGCCAACGAAGGTGCACTCACCGTGGCTATGGAGACTGAGCTTACACCAGAACTCATCAACGAGGGTATGGCTCGCGAGCTCATCAACCGCATCCAGAACATCCGTAAGGAGAGTGGTCTCGAGATTACCGACCGCATATGCATCACCGTTTCTCCTAACCCAAGCACAGATGCTGCAATCGCAGAATACGGCGATTACATCTGCCAGCAGGTTCTTGCCGACAGCATAACCATCGGTGAGAACGACGGACAGGAAATTGACTTCGACGACTTCAAGTCTAACATTCTTGTTAAGAAATAAAATGTACTTTACGTTGTAGGGCGAGAATTTTCGAGCCGATTACGGCGAAAACTCCTGAATCGCGGCTCACAAATGTTCGCCCTACACCTCTTTTCCACCCTCAACCCTTTCTAACCTCTCAAAACGCGCCCCCGTGCCTGAAGCGTCAGCTTCTGGCCTCCTAACCCTTAATCCCACCAATAACAACCTAACAACCTATCTCATGGAAGAAACTAAGAAAAGATACGACGACGAAGAATTGGAAGAATTCAAAGTCCTCATTGACGCAAAACTCGCTGTAGCACGCAAGGAGTTCAACGACCTTATGCGCACCATCCGCGGCGAGGACAGCAACGACGTTGATGACACAATGCCTACCTACAAGGTGCTTGAAGAAGGCAGTGTCACTCAGTCAAAAGAAGAATTGATGCGAATGGCAGCACGCACCCAGAAGTTCATTCAGGGATTAGAGGCTGCTCTCATGCGCATCAAGAACAAGACTTACGGCATTGACCGCATGACAGGCGAGCTCATTCCTAAGGAGCGCCTTCGTGCCGTGCCTCACGCTACCCTCAGTGTAGCTTCAAAACTTGGCAACAAGAAACACTAATGACAAAGAAAAACCAAGCCATCATTGCCACGCTAATCACGCTGGCAATACTCATCATCGACCAGATCATAAAGATTCAGGTCAAGACCAACTTTTCCCTTCACGAAAGCTATTACATCACCGACTGGTTCCAGCTCGTTTTCGTAGAGAACAAGGGAATGGCGTTCGGCATGTCAGTCATGCCGAAGGTATTGCTCAGCCTTTTCCGTCTGGCAGCCATCTGTGTTCTTTCGTGGTACATTGCAAGGGTCATACGCCGTGGAGCGCGCACCGTCTATGTCGTCATCCTCTCCATGATACTCGCTGGAGCTGCTGGCAATCTCATCGACTGCATGTTCTACGGACTCATCTTCAATGAGTCTGTGCCTTTCGCCGTGTCAGAGTTCGTAGAGTTCGGCACAGGCTATGCGCCGTTCCTTGAAGGCAGAGTGGTAGATATGTTCTACTTCCCGCTCATCGTGAGCACATGGCCAGACTGGCTCCCAATATGGGGCGGACAGGACTTTATCTTCTTCTCGCCTATATTCAACTTCGCCGATGCTGCCATCAGCGTCGGTGTAGCAGCCCTCGCTATCTTCTGCCACAAAGAGCTCACCGCCCTTGGCGCAAGCAATGAAGAAGAGCCTAACGCACAAGAAGCCCCAAAGTCAGAACCTAACGCACAAGAAGCCCCCGTGTCAGAAGCGTCAGCTTCTGAAAAAGAATAGCCCATGTCCATCACAAACAAGCCACATACCCGCCCTTCCCTCCGCGAAGGCATTATCAGGCTCTCTGTCAGCCTTCTCCTCCTTGCATGTCTCCTTGTCTCATGCAAGCCGAGCATTCCGTCTGGCATCATCTCCGAGGGCGACATGGAGGATATTCTCTACGACTATCATCTTGCCAACGCCCTTGCACAGCAAGATGACAAGCTGAACAAGCAGCGAATGTACAACGACATCCTGGAGAAATACGGCTACACGCAGGCTGAGTTCGACACCTCCATGGTCTATTACACACGCCATTACCGACTTATTGACGAGATCTACAAGAACATTGAAGGCAGAATGACTGAGCAGACTGTTGCTATGGGTGGAAACGTGCAGGACCTCAACTCCATGGGCGAAGGATTCTCCTCTTCTGACACCACAAACGTATGGAACGACGTTGCCTCCATCGTCTTCACACAATACCCTCCATACAGCGTGAAGTCGTTCGAGATAAAGGTTGACACTGCTTACAAGGCTGGCGACAAGTTACTCCTCTCGTTCGACACCGACTTCATCGTCCAGGACGGCAGAAGGGATCTTGCGGCTATGCTTACCGTAAAGTTCAAGAACGACAGCATCGCCTACAACACTCAGCACTTCTCTTCTGCTATGCACGCAACAATGATTGTTGACGACACCAAGCGCCTCGGCATCAAGTCCATCTCCGGCTTCATCACCTTCTGCCCTGACGTTTACAGCTCGCAGACAACGACCAAGATTGCACTCGCACGAAACATAAAGCTTATCCGCATGCACACCGAAGACCCAGCCATCAAGGCTGCCGAACAGGCAAAGGCTGACAGTCTGCGTATGGATTCACTTAACAAAATAAATAACAACACTACTAATGGCATACAAGAAACACCGCTGGATAGTACCGGCGGGGCAACCGATGACAGCACTCGACGAGAAAGTGCTGTCGTTCCAGAAGAAAGGCAAACTCGTCCCTAACCGCAACCTCATTCTCTCTCCTGAGCAGATTGACCACATACGCGAAGTAGGAAAGGTGAACACCGAACTCCTCGACCGCGTTCAGGACATGATAAAGGAAGGTGTCAGCACGCTGCAGATAGACGAACTCGTTGCTGAGTTCACGGCTAAGCACGGCGGAGAATGCGCTCCGTTCAACTACGAAGGCTTCCCTAAGCACTGCTGCACATCCATCAACGACTGCGTCTGCCACGGCATTCCTAAGGAAGAGGACGTGCTTGAAGACGGCGACATCATCAATGTTGACGTCACAACAAACATCAATGGCTACTTTGCCGATGCCAACCGCACCTTCATCGTTGGCGGCGAGACAGATCCTAAGTGGGAGAAGCTCGTGCGCGTGACGAAGGAATGCCTTGAAGCTGGTATTGAGGCTGCACAGCCATGGCACTTCATCAACGACATCGGCAACGCCATCCAGACCATCTGCGACAAGCACCATTACGGCATCGTCCGCGACCTCTGCGGACATGGCGTAGGACTCAAGTTCCACGAAGAGCCGGAAGTATGCCATTACCGTCAGAAGAAGGAAGGTATGCTCATCGTCCCAGGCATGGTGTTCACCATCGAGCCGATGATCAACATGGGCACATACAAGGTCTTCATCGATGCCGACGACCCATACGGATGGGAGGTATATACAGAAGACGGTGCGCCTTCAGCACAGTTCGAGAAGACCATCGTTATCACTGAGAATGGGCCAGAAGTTATTACTGAATAAAGAATATGTGTTTTGAGGATATTATTCGCACGCAAGGCAAGCTTGTTTATACCAATACCGGCACAAGCATGATGCCGCTGCTGCGCCAGCATCGCGACCTGCTGATCATCTCTCCCCCTCCCGCCGGCAGGTTGCGACTCTGGGACATTCCTCTCTACAAGCGCGACAATGGACAGTATGTGATGCACCGTGTCTTGTGGGTTAGAAAGAATGACTACATCCTGTGCGGAGATAACCGTTGGACGACGGAAACCGGTATTACCGACCGCCACGTCATCGGCGTGCTCGAAGCAGTAAACCGCGACGGCAAGATAATACCGCTGCGCAAGGGAAGCGAATATGGCAGCGTGCCATTCCTCTACCGCGCATACGTTTTTCTCTGGTGCGTGTTCTTCCCGATACGGGCAATCATTCTATACATTAAATCTATAATATAATTATAGTATGGCAAGCGGAACGTACAGATTAGGTGGCGTGGCAATACGCATAGAATCGATCTTCAACGATGTGCAGCTGATGTGCAAGGATTACCTTACGGATGCTACGCCCGACCTGACAGTAACCACCACCCTTGCCGACATAGAAGAAGAAGGAAGAGAGAGCGATGAGGAACGCAGGCTGGAGGGACTGCCTGAATACCATTTTGAGCCGCCTTATCTCGAGACATTAGCTGTATATAGAAAAATAGCCACGGCTCTGCTGAGTCGCGGCGTAATGCTTATTCACGGTTCGGTGATAGCCGTAGATGGAGAGGGATATCTGTTCACAGCTCTCAGCGGAACAGGCAAGAGCACCCATGTGCGCTTATGGCGAGAATTCTTCGGCGAACGTGCCGTAATGGTTAACGACGACAAGCCATTGGTGCGAGTGTCGGAAGATGAGCGTCCGTTGGTTTACGGCACACCGTGGGACGGCAAGCACCACCTCAGCAACAATATCGCCGTGCCGCTGCGTGCCATCGTTATTCTTGAGCGTGGCGCAGATAACGAGATTCATCCTGTCTCTGCGGAAGAAGCCTTCCCTACCCTTCTGCAGCAGTCTTTCCGCCCGGAAGACAATCCTATGCTCACCATGCAAGCATTGCAACTGCTGTCCTTGTTGTCACAGAAAGTCGGACTGTATCGTCTGCATTGCAACATGAATCCCGATGCAGCGCGTGTGGCATATGAGGGAGTGAATAATGGAATGTAGGACGAGGATTTCCGAGCCGGTTTGCACGATTAACATCCGGAAATCACCTCGTTCTCCTTAAGATACTCCACCACCTCATCTACATATCTACAGACAGTCTCGCGGTCGGCATCATAGATGTCCAGCATCTTTTCCACAATCTCGTCGCGGCTTATTTCCTCTGTCATCAGAGCCACAATGTCATGCCCCACCTCATTAAGCTGCAGCATGCCGCTAAACAGTTTTGCACTTTCGCCCACAGCAACGCCCATAAAGGTCTTGCCCACAGGCTGGAACACAAATTGGTATTTCAGTTTCATAGTCTTGTTTTAATTACAGACGAGAGTTATGCTCGCTTTTCACTGTGCAAAATTAAGCTTTTTTTCTATAACTCACAAATATATCATCGTTTTTGACGTGTATAGATACCATAATGCCTTGATTTAGCGTAGAAATGCACTAAAATCACTCGTTTTGCAGATAAAACGTACAGTAATCCAACTTTTTTTACTACCTTTGCGTCCAAAGGTCGCCAAGACCTTCCAATCTTTATTCATCAAAACATCGTATGGGCACATATGTAAATAGAGGTAATAACAATTTTCAAGCAGCACTTAATTCGACATACGTTGATAAGTCGGGCCTGATCTCAGTTATAAACGGAACACTGTTTACAGAGCAACGCCGTAGCTGTGTAACTCGTTCACGCCGCTTTGGTAAATCCATGGCGGCCAATATGCTTTGTGCCTATTATGACCGTTCATGCGATTCGCGTTCTCTTTTTGAGAATCTGGAGATTGCTCACGATCCATCCTTTGAAAAATATCTGAATAAGTTTCCTGTCATCAAGTTGGACATTACTGACTTTACCACACAGTTCAAAGATGATCCTACTATCATTGACAAGATACAGGAGGCATTGAAGGCAGACGTTAGAAAAGCGTATCCAAATATCATTCCTGATGATTTTTGTGGTGACTTCATGGAAATGCTCATTCGTATCAGTCAGGCTACTGGTGATTCCTTCATTATGGTCATTGACGAATGGGATGCTATATGCCGTGAATCGAGTGATGCCACAGTTGAAGCTTACCTGAACTGGCTCAGACGTATGTTCAAGGGAAGCAACACGTTAGACGTGTTCGCTGGCGTCTATATGACTGGCATTCTGCCCATTAAGAAGTATAGCAAACAATCTGCACTCAACAATTTCCTGGAGTATTCAGTTACATCACCAATGGGCGAAGAACGGTTCTTTGGTTTTACACGCAAAGAGGTGATGACGCTCTGCGAAGAGAAAGGCAGAAGCTACGATGAGTTCGCAAAATGGTACGATGGCTACAGCATAGGTCGCGAGCCTTCGATATTCAATCCTAACTCCGTCATGCTTGCATTGAGAGCAGGTCGTTGCGATAGTTTCTGGCAAGCCTCGGCATCATACGAATTAGTCGCCACCTACATAGACATGAACTACGAGGGGTTGAAAGACGATGTTATCTACATGCTTTCAGGTGGAAGGTGCGAAGTTGACACTACGAACTTCGGCAACGACATGAACATTGTCAAGAGCAAGGATGAAGTTCTCACTGTTCTTATTCATCTTGGTTACCTTGCATACGACTTAGAGGAAGAAGAATGCTACATTCCGAACTATGAAGTGCGTCGTGAAATGGAAAATGCTGTAAAGAGCAGTGGCTGGCAAATTGCATACGCCATCAGCAATTCTAAAAAACTTCTCAAAGAGACCCTTGCTGGTAATTCGGATTATGTGGCAGAAGTAATAGACAAGGCCCATGATGATAACACAAGCATACTTTCCTACAACAATGAGAATTCACTTGCCTGTGTTCTGACCATAGCATACATATATGCCCAAAACGATTATATCGTACATCGAGAACTAGCTACAGGCAAGGGCTTTGCAGACCTCGTTCTTATTCCGCGCAGGAATGTTGACAAACCTGCTATCGTTCTTGAACTTAAATACAAGAAGGAAGTAGATGCCGCCATCAATCAGATAAAGAGCAAGAAATACGTGAGCAAGATAGAACAATATACCGGCGACATTCTTTTGGTAGGAATTAACTACAACAAGAAAGAAAAACTGCACACTTGCGTAATCGAAACCGTTTCAAAATAAGATTCCTCCTAAATAGAAATCGGTTCTGCGTCACTTTTATAGTCATAATAAGGTACACAGGTACACTACGTCTTATAATGCGCTGAGTATCAGGGTTATATGTGTGTACCATATGGTACATTAAAGGTACACCATAAGGTACATCGTCTTTTTGTCGGATGCTTGGCTATGGCTTTGAAACTCTGATCTTCCTACGAGGATCCAATGCGCCTTCTTTGGAGATTCATAGTATTTTCTAGTAAGAAAATCAAAATATTCTTATAAGAAAAATACTATTTTCTAGCAAGAAACCGATTGCTATAGCTAAGGACTTTGATTCGTTTAGTGTACCTTTTTGTGTACCATAATGTACCATAGGGTACATTGATTAAATGACTGATGTTCAGCTATTTATAGGTATCGATGTACCTATGTACCTTGTTTTCAAAAAAAAAATCGGTTCTGCGTCACTTTAGAGGCAAAAATTAATCATAAAATTTTAGGTGACGATATACTTTTTGGCACATTAGCCGAATTGGAAACGACGCCCCATGGCGTCGTTAAACCGCCCATAAAGCCCGCCGATAAAGCCCGCCGCAAAAGCGAGTTTAAGTTACTGCTACGTTTCCATATTCGCTCCCTAACGACGCCATGGGGCGTCGTTTCCACTAAGAGACATTAGGTGCTCGAAAAAAGACAACTTAGAGTATATCGTTCCCATAAGAACACCATAAGCTCTGTTTCTCGCAACAGATGGCGCGCAGCCCTCAAGACACCAAGGGCACTAAAGTGATTTTTTAAGCTTCGCTAAACGTGAATTATCGGAGATATTTAAAAACAATGTTCAAACGCAGAAGGAGAAGGATTGTTGGCGAGTAATCTTATGGGCATAAAAAATTGCAAGAGAAACTAGTTCTCTTGCAATTTTTATATGATGTAGTTTCGTTTGGATTACAAATCCATTGAATAGTAATTTGCACGTGCCAATGTCATTGTGTTAGTATCATGCGTCAGAGTACTTTCCATTGATGTTGCAGTATGTGTAATACCAGTGTCCGTTGTAACTACTAATTTTCCATATTCACCTGGACGGATTGCTATGGCAAATGAACTATTAGCTGGGAATGTACCACCTGCATATTTACATGTTACTGAGTTTGCAGAACTTGGAGCTGTTCCTAGTTCTATAGAATTTGACTCTGTCATTGTTACAGTATAATCACCAACAATGCCATAAGCAGAATCATCTGTATTATATGCAGTTACTTTCACCCATTTAATGTCATTGTGCGACCCTGTATTAAATTTCAAGTAAGAACATGGGGTTAACATTTGAATGGCCTTAGTTGTTGTATATCCAACTTGAACAACCGCATTAGGATCAATATACTTAGTGTCTAATGTCGAAGATTCTGGGATTGTTTGTTCAGCAGGAAGAGTTATCCAAACAGAATTATTGTTGCTACCCTTATCTTTCACGGCTGACTTAGGATAAACAACAATGTACGAATCTCCAACAGTAATCGCTCCTTCAAGTGCCGCTTTGTTGTTGGAAACTATGGTTGCAGTCAACTCTTCAAGAATATTGGAGCCAGAAGTGTAAACTCCTAATTTATCGCCTTCTTCCCATAAGAATGTACATGATCCCTGTAAATCTTTGAAATTAGCTCTAGATAAACGAGATTCTTCTCCTTGGGCAGAAAACTTCATATAAGCAATTTCACCTTTTGTTGGCTGATTGCTATCAGTTTCATCAGACGAGCATGATACGCTCAAAAAGGCAACAGCAAAACATGCTGCAATAGAAATAAGTTTCTTCATTTATTTTATAAATTTTAATTCCATTTTAATTTATAGCCGCTATCTGAAAGGGATTCCGCATTTCCATCACCTTTAAAAGTACCCCCGCCACTAGTAGCGATAACATTCATTTTCTGAAGCTTAACAACTTTCACTTCAGGCTTGTTGATTGTTTTCTTCATTTGTTTTTGTATTGATTTTTGTTCTGTTTTTGAGTTATATTCTTTGCCTTAGATTACTCACTTTGCTTAGTTTTGTGAATAAAATCGGCAAAAAAATGCTTATTAAGCGGTGCAAAGGAATAAAAAAAAAACGGTAATTCAAAATATTCTTAACACTATTTTTCCGACGCGAATTATTACTTGCGCTACGTTAAGTATATGCGGCAACTACCAATTATCTTAGAACAGAAAACGCGCCAGACTTTTCCCATTGCCGCTGATTATAGGGCGCAGGAAGGTCGCAGAGTAGGATAGTTGCCCCCGAGAATAAAAGGGAAGCAAATCTTACAGGAATCTATACAGGAATATTATTGTTTAGATTTTGTTTTCTTAAATTAGATATTGCAAATTAGGGAGGCAAATTCAGGTAACTTAAGGCGTATAACTTTAGGCCAGTCTATAGTGTCCAAGACATCAAAATGTTTGTCGTTGGAAACAACAAAAGTTGCACCGCAAGTTATTGCGCAGTCAACATATTTGTTATCGTCAGAATCTGCGGTTATGAGATTGAATCTATATGTGGGTTCTATTCTTTCCAAATTGGGCATAGACAGGATAGCCCTTATTACAACATCCGCAAACAGAGCATTACCTGTACGTCTTTCTATTATTTCTCTATATTCCGAAATAATCTCATTTGTAACACACAGGATATATTTTTCTTGTCTGAATGCGTCCCATACTCCTCTAAAGTATGACTCAGGGAATATTATGTTCAGAAGGCAGTTTGTGTCAAGGACTATTTTCATTTGTATGCCGTTCTTTCATGTATGTTGCACATTTCATCCAGTTTTTCTTGGTTGAGTGACATGCTCTGCCAAATCTCACTACCCATCTTGTCCAGTTTCTCAAAGTAATAGTTAGACAGGATGGTCTGAAGGTCTCGTTTCGTTTCTTCTGTAGGATCAAAGGAAAACATCTGCAATAACATTAACTGCGTAGGATTCATTTGTGTTGATACCATAGCCTTATAATTATTGTGGAGAGTAATAGGAGTAATTATGCTGCAAAGTTAAAAATTTTCTTACATTATTCTGCTTATTCAACAAAAAATCCAATAAAAACTCATGATATTTGACTAAAATTCATGAATTTGCGATAGGAAATTGTTTTTTTAAGCTTCGCTAAACGTGAATTTTTGCGCCCGTTTTCTGCGCTAACTATCACCTAATCATTCGCTCACAATAGCAGCGGATGCCAATCATCCAGCAGCGGCAGATGTGCAGGTATGGATAGAAGTCGGAAATGACAGACAGAGGCTTGGACGAGGAATGAATGCGACGAGCTACGAGGAAGATTCGGCGCAAGCCACGAGGTTCGGATTTGAGGGAATCGTCGTGAGAGCGGAAACGGAAGTTGCCGCCCGACAACACTTCCTGAAGCACAAAGCCCTGCGACTTTTGTGCCAGCTTCTCGGAATAAAAAGGAAAGTCTTCGGCAGGAAACTGCAACTGATGGACGAGAATGCCGCCCAGCACCTGCCACGCATGAAGCATACCGATCTTCTTGAGTGTCGTGCGCAGCTGACGGTAGTCCTCGTCGGTGGCTTGCTGCGTAAACTGTCGGACCAGCAACAGCCAGTCGCAGAACTGACGCAAGCCTACGCCTTCGCCGGCAAAGTGGTGCATCAGATGGTTCAGGCTGTACCATACGTTGCAGCGCACGTCAGGCACACGCACCACGGCATTGCCCTCAGGCAGCTGGAGCGTCACGGTGGAGGTGTTCTCCGGCAAGAGACTTTCCGCCCCAAGACGCAGATACACATTATTATATAATACATTGGCAGCTTCGCCAGGCTGGTGATGAATCTCGAACTCAATGCCGTCGGCGGTAAAAATCTGGAAATGATGCCCAAGTTCGTTTCCGATGGCATCCTTTCCCTCACCATCTTCAACATGAGAACAGATGATCTGCTTCGCCACATCGTAGCGCAGTGGATTCACATACACGTCCACATCGCCGTTTGCACGCACGCACCCCTTAGGATAGAGAACGGCAAGTCCCTGTCCTTTAAGCAATACAGGACTGCATCCCGCAGCCTCGAACTCAGCAAAGACCTTTGCGATGGCGCTGTTATGCTGCGAATGCGTCTGCACCATAACAGCCACCTTCATCATAATGAACTGCTGCAACTGAGCATCTGGAAGGCAGTCGGCAGGCAAACCAAGAATGCTGTTTGCCACCACGCCAAGGAGCGCATGTTCGTCGAACGCAGCCACGACGCCATGCCACGACCAATCGCCACCATCGAGCAACGATACGTCCACCTCACGCTCCCAAAGTGCAGAGCAAAGGATTTCAAGGAATATGTCTTGTTCTTGCTTGTTCAACATGCGAACCAGAGCGTTACGAGGCGGATTATTGATACCTTCTATTTGCGATAGAAGGTAATCTTTGTGCCATCTTCTGTGTCAGTAAGGACAAGCTGCTTGGCTGTGAGGGAAGTGATGATCAGTCTGCCATCAATACCATCTATGCTTGAAGCAAACTCATTTGGATTCATAGAATCCCTTACCGTCTTTATCAGCTGTGCCTTTGTCATACCAGCAGCAGCCAGAGCTGCCTCCACCTCTGGAGTGAGGTTGATGTCAACCTTATAGATGTCTATCTTGGCACTCTGCTTGTTGCAGTTGATGTTGAGCTCGTTGCCTTTCTTAGTGTAAGTGCCAGTAACGGAACCCTTAACGCCAATCTCACCGCTCAAGCCGTCTTCATTCATCGCCATGAGGTAATCGAAGGTAATTGACAGTTTGTTGTTGCCAATGAATGTAAGAAGCATTTCTGCCTTCTTAGCATCCACATCATCATCGTCAAGGAATGCTTTGCCGTCAGCAACCCATGTGCCGATAAGTGACTGTGCATTAACTGTGCCGCTAAAGAGTGGCAACATGCAGATTGCGAAGAGGAGGAAAAGAGTTTTTTTCATAATAGTATTATTTTTAAATGTTTGTTATTATCTTTCAGTTTGCAAAGTTAGTATTTTTATCTTTTATTCAAGAGAAAAAGTGATTTTTTTGACGATTATTCATAAAAAAATGATGTAAAACCGCAAAAAGTTCTCATTATCCTTCCGCTATTTTCGGTTTCTTCCAGTTTACGAGATATAGTTTTTCCTTGGCGCGAGTGATGGCTGTGTAGAGCCAGCGGTAATAATCGAGTCCTATCATGTCTTCAGTCAGGTAGCCTTGTTCTATATAGACATGCTCCCACTGACCGCCCTGCGCCTTGTGGCAGGTAGAGGCGTAGGCGAACTTTATCTGTAGTGCATTGTAATACGGATCGTTCTTCAGGGCTTTCAGACGGTCGGACTTCAACGGAATGTCAGCAAACTCCTCCATCATCTTGTCGTAGAGCCGCTGTTGTTCATCACTGGTGAGCGCAGGCGCCTCCGACTGAAGGGTGTCGGTAAGTACGGTGCAGGTCATCTCATAGTTGTCATAGTCTGGAAACAGGAGCGTGCAGTCGCAAAAGGTGAAGCCGTAATCCTCTACCTCATTGCGTATCTTCACTATGCGAGCGCGGTCGCCATTGGCTATGAATGCCATCGGAGCGTCCTTATCCTTCTCTGTCCAGTAATAGTTATTCTTAACGATGGTCACCATGTCATCGACCTCCAGATAGTCCTCACTCTCGCGACATGATCTGCGGATGCCGTTGTTGTAGCGCACAGCCATCTTGTTGCTGCGCGTGATGACCATCGTCTCCTCATCGCCCATGTCGTAATAGCTGTCGTCGAGCGTTTCTATCAGTTCGCTGCCCGACACCTTCTCTATATCTGGAAAGCCCTTTAGCTTAAGCTTAGGAAACTCATACACATTCTCCTCCGAAATCATGCGTCGGAGAAGCTGCGCGTTATACAGTATGCCGGATTCAGAGGCCTGGCGCACGACATCATTCAGTTCTGCGCGATAGACCTTCAAGTGATAACTGCGAAGCACATCCTCGCTAAGTGCCGGCGACTCCTCAAAGCCTACTGGCGGAAGCTGGTAGCGATCGCCTATGAGCAACATACGGCAAGAGCCGTTATAGACGTAGCGGATAAGGTCGTCGAGAAGACTGCCCGAGCCGAAGCTGAACTCCGACATACCGTCAGGCGAATCGGCTATCATGGAAGCCTCGTCAACAAGGAAGAGTGTGTTCTTCGCCATGTTGTCTGCAAGCTGAAACTGTCCGCCAATGCCGCCTGTATATGACTTCTGGCGATATATCTTGCGATGAATGGTGAAGGCAGGAGTGTTGGAATTGAGGGAGAACACCTTTGCTGCACGTCCCGTAGGTGCCAGAAGCACGACCTTCTGACCGAGACTCTGCATAGCCCTTACAATGGTAGCAGCGAGGGTGGTCTTACCCGTTCCGGCAGAACCGCAGAGCATCATGACCGAGTCCGTATCGAAATCGGCTGCAAATTCGCAAAACATGTTTATGGCATTGAGCTGATCAGCAGTAGGTTCATGCTCGAAGAGTTTCATTATTCTCAGATGTAGGGCTTCCTGGATCATAATACACAATCAATTTTATGGCAATTTGTTTTTGGGGAGGACAACAATAACCAACAATGAACAGAAATTATAAAAAAATTCTTGTTTATTCTTGATAATTCTTGTTATAAAAAAACAAAATATCATTTATGTAATCTTTTGCAAAGATATAAATATCTTGACGCTTTTCGTGGAAAGTATTAAAGTATCTTAAATATTTAGCCGAATGTTGTTAAAAAAGAGGAAAACGTAAGACTTTTCGGATAAAAAACACTAATTTTGCAGCTAAAATTTTGAATCTTTGAAGAATATAATCCCCATAATTGCCTTTCTCGCACTTCTATTCATAGCATGCAAAGACGAGAATAGGAAACCAGGTTCCATCACCACTCCGTGGGGTGACACCCTTGACACAAGCGGTAAGATTACCGGCGACACGAGCAAAACTTTCTCCGTTTCCGACCTTGTCGAAAACGGCGAGCTCATCATGTTCACTGAGAACGGTCCGCAGACTTACTACGAATACCACGGCTGCCACCTCGGCGTGCAGTATCTGATGGTGGAATCATTTGCGGAGAAGCTTGGAGTGAGGGTAAGAGTGGAGCTGTGTAAAGACTCTGCCGAAATGGTCAGACGACTGGAGAACAACGAGGGCGACATTGCCGCCTTTGACACTCCGGGAAAGTTCAAGGCTGCCAGCGCCGAACTGCAGGCACTGATAAAGAAATGGAACACGCTCTCACTGCTCAACCAAATATCAAACAAGGAGCGACAGATCATTGCCTCTGGCGGCGTGAAGCGCAAAATATACTCGCCATTCCGCGATCCGGAAGGTGGCGTAATATCTGACTATGACCGCTTCTTCAAGCAATATGCAAAGCAGACGGGATGGGACTGGCGACTGATTGCCGCACAGTGTTATCAGGAATCGACCTTCGACCCTCAGGCGGTTTCGTTTGCTGGTGCCAAGGGTCTTATGCAGATAATGCCAAAGACAGCGGAACATCTCGGTCTTGCTCCAAACGATGTTTATGACCCAGAGAAGAGCATTGCCGCAGCCTGCCGTTATCTGGTAGAACTGTCAGGCTCTTTCCGCGACGTTGGCGACAACTACGAGCGACAGAACTTCGTACTCGCTTCCTATAATGGCGGTGCGGGACACATTCGCGATGCCATGGCACTTGCTCAGGCTGACGGAAAGAATCCGCACAGTTGGGCAGACGTGAAGGAATACGTGCTCCTTCTTGCCACTCCTGCTGGCTACCGCAATCCTATCGTAAAGTACGGCTACATGCGCGGTTCCGAGACAGTAGGCTATGTTGACAAGATACGCCGACGCTATGCCACTTATGGTGGCGAGAACAACGCGTCAGGCAGACTGTACTCGCAGCCTAAGCCAGAGGAATCGTCTATCCGCACATACAACCCAACGGCAACGCCACAGCGCGCAGGAACAAACAACACTCAACCAGAGCCGAAAAAATGAAAAGACTCCCCTACTTACTATTTCTCGCCATAATACTTGCCACGGCTTGCCAGAACACAGATCTCAGCGGCGGCTTCATGATTACGCCTCAGGGAGACTCCATCTTCCTGAACGACACTACCCCACCCGCCCGTGCTCTGACGTTCAAGGAGATAAAGCAGCGTGGCGAGATAAAGCTTCTTGCGTTCATCGACGAGAAGACGTACCATAAGTACAACAATCACGAACTCGGCACGCAGTATCTGATCGTGAAGCAGTTTGCACAGCAGAAGGGTCTGGAACTGACAGTTGACTCATGCAAGGATTCTACGGAAGTGCTCGCCAGACTGAAACGCTTTGAGGGAGATGTGGGGGCTATGAAAACGCCTGGCGACCTACGTGCAGCAGGCAAGGAACTGCAAGACAGCATCAATGCGTGGTTCAACGACACAATCATCAGTTATGTAGAAAAGATGGAGAAAGACTGGCTGCTCAACGGCGGAATCGTGCGACATGAATATCCGATGTACATCGACCTGAAGGCAAGACATCTTTCGCAGTATGACGAACTCTTCCAGCGATATGCGAGGTTCTGCAAATGGGACTGGCGACTCATTGCTGCCCAGTGCTATCAGGAATCCACCTTCGACCGCGAGGCTATCTCATGGGCTGGCGCTCGCGGACTCATGCAGATAATGCCTCAGACCGCCGACGACCTTGGCTTGCCGTTCTCTGAGATGTTCACTCCAGACATGAACATAAAGGCTGCCGTGAAGTACATCTCGCAACTTCAGGAGAAGTTTGCCTTCATAGAGAACACCTACGAACGTGAGAATTTCGTACTGGCAGCGTACAACGCAGGACCAGGACACGTATTCGACGCAATAGCCCTAGCAGAAGCTGACAGCGTTCCTATAACCCGCTGGGACTATGTCTCTCCCTACATTCTGCTGCTCTCAGAACCTGAGGCGTACAGACTGCCGATGGTGAAATGCGGCGGAATGCGAGGCACGGAAACCTACAACTATGTTAAGCGCATTCGAGAGATTTACGAAATATACGGAGGCAACAACTTCATCACCTGCGAACCTTTCAAGACACCTACTGTCGGAGTGAAAAAGACGGCGGAAGACATCCGTCGCGAAAAGGAAGAAGCTAAGCGAATAGCCGATTCAATCAGGTTTGAGCAGAAACGAATAGCCGACTCCATCCGTGCCGCCAACCGAAAGAAAACTGCCGCAAAGGCAGATACCACAAGACGATAGTAAAAGCAGGTGAACAAACTCACGGAGAAGTACCTGAAAGAGGCTTCAAAGATGATATAGGGTTGCGCTCCTGAAGAAAGTTCATCTCACACCCTATCCAACATCACGAAAAGGATGGCTGCCCAATGGCTGATGGCGCCAAGGAGTACGAAAATGTGCCACACGGCATGGAAGTGCTGCTTCGTGTCCTTGGCATAGAAATATGTGCCAGAAGTGTAAAGCAATCCTTCGGCAAGGATGAACAGTATGGAGGTTGTGGAAAGATTATCGTAAACGGGTTTGGCAATGAACACACCGCTCCACCCCATGACAAGATACAAGGCGAGTGACAGGCGTGGGTGCTTTCCCAAAGCGAGAATCTTATATACTGTGCCGCCAATGACTACTGCCCAGAGTATGCCAAAGATGGTCCAACCCAGCCAATCTCCCACCACGGCAATGCAGATGGGAGTGTAGGAGCAGGCTATCATGACGTATATGCTGATGTGGTCGCACTTACGCAGTATGCGACGTGCCTTACCCTCCGGCAGCCAATGGTAGATGGTGGACGAGAGGAACATGAGGAACATGCCGACGATGAAGAACAGCACGCCCATGGTCCATTGCCACCCAATGGAAACTGCCGGCCACACCATCCAGATGCATGATAGTGCAAAGATGACTCCGACAAGATGTGTCCAGTGGTTGGAAGATTCTTCTCGGAATTGTTTTGGGACGTCTTGCATGATGATATTTAGGTTTTAAGGGTTTGAGGTTATAAGGTTTTAAGGATAATACAGTCGTCCCTCATAACCTTACAACCTCATAACTTAATAACCTTTTATTATGGCTTCCTTCACCTTCTCGGAAAGCCCTTCATAAGTGTCACCGTACGAAGGCATGATAGGTTTAAGGTATTCCACGGTAATCTTGTGGGTATTAGGGAATTTCCTGCCTCGAGGCAGAGCTTCGAAAGCTCCCGAAATGCGTACAGGAACGATAGGTACCTGGAGTTCCTTGCTCAGTATTGCAAACATCTTCTTGAACTCGCCAACATTACCGTCATCAGTACGTCTGCCTTCTGGGAAAATAACGATGTTCTTGCCTTTCTTCAGTACCTCACCGAGCTTCAGGATGGAGTTCTTGAGGTTGCTACGCTCCATGCGGACGATGTTGAGACGGTTTGCTAAATATTTAACCACAGCGCCGCGGACATGATTCTCTTTAGCATAGTAGTATGTGTTGCAGAGAGTCTTCTTGTCTAATCCTGCTACGCATATCTGACCGTCAAGGAAGCTCTGGTGGTTTGGAGCGATGATGAAGTTTCCGTCGGTAGGGATATTCTCCTTGCCCTTTATTTCCAGACGGTTGTGAACCTTGAGGAACGACTTGAAGAGACCTTCAGCTGTTGAAACAAGAGTGCCGGAAGGTAACTCCAAATTAGAAGAATCGCCCGTTAGAATAGAGTGCCAGTTGGTTTCTTCCGCTTCAGAAACATCAGAACCATCTGACAGCTTTGCAATATGGTCGGCAATGGCCTGAACATTCTCAAACTTCATGAAAGCATCTGCCTTAATCTCAATGCCGAATGTCTGCTCTACAAAGCCCTGAAGACTTACGCAGTCGAGAGAGTCGAAAGCCAAATCCGTCTCGAGATTGTCTGTAGGATTGATTTCCATTCCCTTCTCTTTCTCAATATACTGCTTGAGGAGAACAAACTCATTTGATGATTTGACGATTTGATGATTTGACGATTTTGCGCTTCCAAAATTTGCCGTTTCATCTTGTAACCCAGAGGCTTTTGCATTCAGAATGTCCTTAAGCTTGAAACGCTGGAGTTTGTCAAGCTTTGTTCGAGGCAGCTCACCGTGATAGACGAAGATGCTCTTTATCTTCTTGTAGTTGACAACGCTGCTGTTGTATGGCTCTATAACCTGACGTTTCAGTGCCTCTTCAATCTCTTCGTCGGTCATATTCTTAGCCCATTCGTCTTGTGGCACAATGATGGCACAGAGCAAGTCGCCATTCTGGGTTACGGCAACTTCCTTGACCTTGTCGTCATACTTCTCTATCTTGTATTCCAACTCGTTAGGTTGCACATTCTTGCCGTTGGACAGGACGATAATCTCCTTCGAGCGGCCAGTTATGTGAATGCGTCCGAGTTCGTCGATGAAACCAAGGTCACCGGTATGAACAAATCCTTCGCTGTCAATGACCTGCGCCGTCTCTTCAGGACGGTTGTAGTAGCCAAGCATCACGTTAGGACCTTTCACGCAAATCTCGCCATCCACAATCTTGACTGTCACCGTTGACATTGGAAGACCTACGCAACCAGGTATGACATCGCCAGGACGCGTGAACGAGATGATCGGTGCCGTCTCACTCATGCCGTAGCCTTCGAGCATGGTGATGCCGAGCGTGCGCAATCCTTCGCCAATCTCCTTGTCAAGCGAAGCTCCACCGCTGACACAGTATGCCAGATGACCGCCCATTTTCTTGTGAACCGCATCGAACACCTTGCGAGAGAGCGCCCGGTTGTTCACCTTGGCACACAAGTTGAACATCATGCGCGTAGCTGCGCGCTCGTCAATCTTCTTCTTTATGCCGTTGAAGAGCGTCTGCCAAAGACGTGGCACACCAACAAAGATGGCAATCTTACCCCTCGTGAGCGTATCCATGATATCTGGACCAGACATACTCGGACATATTGCTACACCACCACCGCCAAGGATAGGCAGGATGACAGTGCCGACGAGCGGAAGGATATGATGGAGCGGAAGGAGGATGATGGTGCGGCGTTCAGAATTGAAGATTGGAACGTCGTAGGTCACGCTATACATGTTGGCGTAAAGATTTGCGTATGAGAGAACAACTCCCTTTGGCGAACCCGTTGTGCCCGAGGTATAGATAATGAGGGCAGGATCGTGGTTGTCCTTTACAAAAATGTTTTCGTCCTCTATCTCCGTCTTTCTGCCTCGTGGATGAGGGGTGACAGTTTCAAAATCGTCAATGAGCAGAACCTTCACGCTCTGACCTGTTACCTTCAGTGCGTCTTCAATGACAGGCAATTTCTCTTTTGATGTCCAGATGGCAGAAGGCTGGCAGTCGCGCAGGATGTATGCAACATCGTCCACCATTGACGAAGCATCGACAGGAACGGCAATGCCCCTGTTCTGCCATACTGAGTAGAAGGCATAGAGCCATCCCTCGCGATTCTCGCTGAAAATCACGGTCTTGGAGAGATTCTCTGCCGTACGTGGCTGAGCCTCGTCCTTCAGGGTCTGCTCAGCAAAAAGGTTGATGTAGTCAAGCAGTTGCTTATAGGTAATATTGCGGTCGCCAGACATTATGGCGATGTTGTCAAACTCTTTAATCATTCTGTGTAACTTTGTATTTTATGATTTTCTGAGTGCAAAGTTACGATTAAATATGGAGTTTTGCTTTGAATATCCTATAAACTGAACGAAATAGCACAATCTTTGCTCATTTTGTTATATAGCAAAGACAAAATGTGCTACTTCAATTGCTCCCGATATTCCTGAGGAGTGAAGCCAATCTTCTGACGGAAAAGACGCACGAAATAGGAAACATCATTGAAACCTACCTCTGCTGCAATGGCTACAATGCTGAGAGAAGTGGTCATGAGCAGACGCTGGGCATGCTGAATCCTGGTGCGAAGTACAAACTGAATAGCCGACTGACCGAGAGTCTCGCGGAACAGTCTGCCCAAATGAGCCTTCGTAACGCACGCAATCTCTGCCAGCGATTCTGTCGTCATCGTCTGTTTTATATTGTCTTTCACATAAGCCATCACCCGCAGCACGCGGTCGTCAATATCGTCAAGGCGCTTGTGGGCATGTTTCATAAAGAATGAACCGACAATCCACACAAATCCCTGTAGCTGCATCTTCTCGTAGCGATCCATATTAGCATAACGAACCACATATTCCTGATACGACGGATGCGCATAGAAATCTTCTGTCGTCTGGTATGGCAGATTCAGCTCGGGATAATAGTTGCAGTAGTTCTCAAAGAGAAGGTCAATGGCCTCGTTTGCCTCTACCTCATGCGGAAAACTGTAGATGTCGAAAAGGTCTGTCTGCTGACCATAGCGTTCATAGACAAAAAGGTAGTAGAACTCAAGTCCAGCCTCGCACGTTATGCTGTGCGGCACGAAACTTGGCACGATATACATACATCCCGGCTTGGCGCTAAGATGGGCATCGGGCATGGTTATTTCGGCATGTCCCGCCTTGATGTAGTAGAGTCTGACGAAAGGAGAGGAAAGCCCCTTTCCGCTCCATCGCTGCGTAATTCGCGCATAACCAGCATTCAGCACGCAGATGTTAATCAGTTCCAGTTCCGTTTTCATGGGAATGTTTAGGCTTACCCATTCTAATCCAACTCCTGGTCTGGCTCGTAGCCGCCCATCTCGCGGATTGCGTTCTTGAGCATAGCGTGCTGCTGATAGAGGTGGTTGACAGCCTCTTCGCCTTTTGTATAGTCGTGCATAGGCGACTTTAGGAAGAAGGAGAGGAACTTCTGATTGCCATAGCGACCATCGCGTGCTGCAAGGTCAGAGAGAAGGCAGAGGTCAAGACAGACAGGAGCGGCAAGGATGGAGTCACGGCAGAGGAAGTTTATCTTTATCTGCATAGGATAGCCCATCCAACCGACGATGTCGATGTTGTCCCAACTCTCCTTGTTGTCATTGCGAGGTGGGTAGTAGTTTATGCGAACCTTATGGTAATAGTCGGTGTAAAGATCTGGCTGATCTTCTGCCTTGAGGATTGTCTCAAGGGTAGAAAGCTTTGACACTTCCTTTGTACGGAAGTTAGCAGGCTCGTCAAGCACGAGTCCGTCGCGGTTTCCGAGGATATTAGTAGAGAACCAACCGTCAAGACCAAGACAGCGAGTGCCGATGATAGGAGCAAAGCCTGACTTCACGAGGGTCTGACCAGTCTTGAAGTCCTTACCGCAGATAGGCATCTTTGTCTTTTCTGCCAGTTCCCACATAGCAGGGATGTCAACCGTAGTATTTGGCGCACCCATGATGAAAGGTGCTCCCTCCATGAGAGCTGCGTAGGCATAGCACATAGATGGTGCGATATGCTCGCGGTCGTCTGCCTTCATAGCAGCCTCAAGAGCATCAAGGGTGTAGTGGGTATTCTCGTCGATAGGCACATAAATCTCCGTTGAAGCAGCCCAAAGCACGACGATGCGTTCACAGCCGTTATCTGCCTTGAACTTACGGATATCCTCGCGAAGCTGCTCGACCATGTCCCAACGATTCTTACACTGCTTCACATTGTCGCCGTCAAGACGCTTAGCAAAATTCTTATCAAAGGCGGCAGGCATTGGCTTGATAGCCTCCAGTTCCTCACGGACAGGAAGAATGTCCTTCTCCTTGAGCACCTCGGCATACATTGCTGCCTGAAAAGCGTTCTGCGGATAGACATCCCAAGTACCGAAGACTATATCGCTGAGTTCTGCAATAGGAGCAATCTCGCGATAAGAGAGATACTTCTTCTCATCGCCTTTTCCCACGCGAACCTTATCATATTGTGTCATGGAACCTACAAGCTTTGTCAGTCCCTTGCGTGCCATAAGCACACCTGTCATGAAGGTTGTTGCTACTGCACCACAGCCAACAACCATTATACCAAGCTTTCCCTCTGCAGGTTTTGGAGTATTCATAGTATTTACAGATTTACGAATTTGCAATTTACGGATTTATTACCGATTTAAGGATTTTCTAATTTGTTCTAGCCTCGCTGGTCAAGTCCCCAAAGCATCTTGTCGCGAAGTACATTGAAATACTTACGCGAATGACGCTTAACGATCATGGTCTTATAGGCCGCCTTGCGAATGGTCAATCGGACTTCATCGTTGAGCGACTCAGAACGTCCGTCAACAGCTACGAGATAATTATGCGAGCGGCTTTCTACGGAAAGTTCTATTACCGATGTATCATTTACTACTATCGGTCTGGTATTCAATGAGTGAGGCGCTACTGGAGTAAGGCACAGCACATTTGTTGTAGGCACGATAATCGGTCCGCCGTTGGAAAGTGAGTATGCTGTAGATCCTGTAGGCGTAGAGATGACAAGTCCGTCTGCCTGGTAGGTCATGAGATATTCACCGTCAATGTAACAACGGATGGAAATCATAGATGCCGTATCTCGCTTTAGCACTGCAATATCGTTAAGTGCATACGGAGAAGCCAGAGGCGAAGGTGTGGAAACCTTTATCACAGCATGTTCCTCCACGGCATATTTTCCCTTATAGAGATCGTCGATGACGGCTTCCATCTCTGCTGGAGAAACATCAGCAAGGAAACCTAAACGGCCGAAATTAACTCCGACGATTGGGGTCTGATTTGCTCCCACCATCTCTGCCACACGCAGCAATGTTCCGTCGCCACCGAGAGAGAAGGCGAAATCGGCATCAAAGTCGTTGCCTGTGAAAGTACGATCAACAGAAATGTCCAGTTTCTGACCTTCCGTCAGAAATTTGTAGAAGTCTTCCTCCATGACCACCTCTGCATTATGCTGCTGTAGGCATGCAAGGAGCTTCTGAATGCTCACCGACTTCTTAGCCTGATGAATATTGCCGAATATTGCGAAACGTTTTTTCATGTACCATTTACCTTTTTATGTACCATTTACCATTTACAATGTACAATTATCATTGAGGCATTCTTTCATTTTTTCAGGATTCCCGAAAATGCACAGATGACAAAATGATAATGGTAAATTGTACATGGTAAATAGTAAATGTATATTACATCATCCCAAATGCGCGGAGAATGTCGGCAAAGTTAGCCCAGATCATAAGAGCAAACACAAGTCCGAAGCCGATGTATTCTGCCCAAAGCAGGAATTTCTCCGAAGGTTCCTTGCCTGTAATCATCTCGTATATGAGGAAGAGTACATGACCACCATCAAGAGCTGGAATAGGAAGGATGTTCATGAATGCAAGCACAATGCTGAGAAATGCTGTCATCATCCAGAATCTATACCAATCCCACACATCTGGGAAGAGATTGCCGAGAGTACCGAAACCGCCAACAGACTTAGCGCCGTCAGCAGAAGCAAGATACTGCATGTCTGAGATGTAGCCGCTGAGAGTATTCAGACCGTACTTGATGCCGGCTGGGAAACTCTCCATGAAACTATACTGAACTTCCGTTATCTTACAATTAGCCTGATAAGTCTTATAGTTCACACCCATCTTCATCTCAGGTGTGAGGACGAGGTTAAGCGTGTCAAGCCCCTCTGCAGCGTGCAGGACAACGAACGTAACAGTGCGAGCCTTGAGGCTATCTGCTGGCGACATTGCTGCCTCAAGGACATCAGCACGGATGCCGAGAATATTTGTAACATCGTTGAAGGTCTTTGTATCCTTGCCGTCAACTGCAAGAATCTTATCGCCGGCAAGCATTCCTGCCTTTGCCGCAGGACCGTCGGCAAGCACACTGTCAACAACATTCGGCAGGATTGGCTCCATGTATTTTGGAGTTTCCTTGAGCATAGTGAGAAGAGAAAGCTCTGGCTTGCTTACGGTGGTTTCCTTGCCATCACGAAGAACGGTAACTGTAGCAGCAGGAGCTACGGCACGATAAACGTCAACATCGAAACGTTCGAATGTCTCTCCGTCAGCACCAATGATGATGTCGCCATTCTTGAAACCGTGCTTCAGGGCTTCTTCATTGAACTGCATACCAAGTTTCATGTCCTTTGGTGCAACATACGAGTCGCCCCAAGAGAACATCACCATTGAATAGATGAAAAGTGCCGTGATAAAGTTTACGAGCACGCCACCTATCATCACGAAAAGTCGCTGCCAAGCTGGCTTTGAGCGGAACTCCCATTCCTGAACAGGCTGTTTAAGTTGCTCAGTATCAAACGATTCGTCAACCATTCCGGCTATCTTACAGTAACCGCCAAGTGGAATCCAACCGATACCGAACTCTGTGTCGGAATTCTTTGGCTTGAACTTGAACAGGGAGAATTTCCAGTCAAAAAAGAGATAGAACTTCTCCACTCGGATTCCGAAGACGCGAGCGAAGAAGAAATGTCCGCCCTCATGGAGTACAACGAGGAGCGAGATCGAGATAATAAGTTGTAATGCTTTTATTAGAAATACTGTCATTGGGATTTACAAATTTACGGATTTACGAATTTTCAATTTTAATTTTTAATTTTTCACTTTTCATTTTTAAGCAGACCAGCAGCTATCTGGCGGGCTTCTTTGTCTGAGTTAAAGTATTGTTCGAGTGTTGGTTTCTCTATGAATGTGGCAGTCTGCATAGTCCTCTCAATAATTTCTGCAATCTGAGGGAACGAGCAGCGGTCTTCGAGGAATGCGCGATTTACAATCTCGTTAGCGGCATTCATCACGCAGCAGGCATTGCCTCCCATCTTTATTGCCTCAAAAGCAAGAGCAAGACAACGGAACTTCTTCAGGTCTGGCTCGAAGAATTCCAGCGTCTGCTTGAACGGATCAAGGCGTTCACCATTGAGAAGGATGCGATCAGGATAAGTGAATGCATACTGAATAGGCATACGCATATCAGGCACGCCAAGCTGCGCCTTGATGGAACCGTCAACAAACTGCACTGCACTGTGAACGATAGACTGTGGATGAACAAGCACCTGAATGCGCTCTGCCGGTATGCCGAAGAGCCATTTTGCTTCTATCACCTCAAAGCCTTTGTTCATCATCGTGGCAGAATCAATGGTAATCTTCGCACCCATATCCCACGTAGGATGACGGAGAGCATCTGCTTTCGTAACAGTCTGGATCTCAGCCATTGACATCTTGCGGAACGGACCGCCAGAAGCTGTCAGCAGAATCTTCTCCACGCCGTTGTCGCCTTCTCCTGCAAGCGACTGGAATATTGCGGAATGCTCGCTGTCAACAGGGATTATTGGAGTGTGATATTCGTTTGCCAACTGACAGATAAGTTCACCGGCTACAACGAGGGTTTCCTTATTGGCAAGGGCGATTTTCTTATGCGCCTTAATGGCATGAATAGTAGGCGAAAGTCCGGCAAAGCCTACCATTGCCGTGAGCACAATGTCTATTGGCGATGCTTCAACGACATCGTCAAGAGCCTTCGCTCCAGCATAGACCTTGATGTCAGGACAATCAGCAAGGAGTTCCTTAAGGCGGTCGTAGTGAGCTTCATTGGCTATGACTACTGCGTCTGGATTATATTTATGTGCTTGCTCAGCAAGGAGTTCCACCTGATTGTTGGCAGTCAGACAGTAAACCTCAAAAAGGTCAGGATGCTGCGAAATGACATCCAGTGCCTGAGTTCCGATGGAACCCGTTGAACCGAGTATGGCTATTTGCTTTTTCATTCAAATTATAAGAGTCCTTCAGGAAGGTTCATTTTTATGATTCTGTTATCATGGTCGATATCTTCAATCCATTCGTCAGCGACTGGAATGAGAAGTTCGCCAATCTCAAAGAGGTAATTCTCGGTTGAAGTATCTACGTTGTCTATGGCACCAAGATTCTTCTTGCCAGCAAGAATGGAATAGCCGACGAGCATATCCCATGAATAATGGTCGCTTTCCTCAGCTTTCTGACGTGGGAAAAAGACTTCGCTATTGGTTATCGTCTGCGCCTGTTCCTTGGAGTTCACACCCTCAAACTTCACGAGAGCTGTTTCCTCAGTACGGAAGCGATATTCCTCAAAGAAAAATGGCACAAGGAGTCCGTCAATGTTCAGCATCAGATGGTCTGCTTCCGTCTGGTCGAAGACATCGTCTGAGAACATGAACACCACCTCACCATTTATTCCATGAGGTTTGCCAATCTTACCTATCTTATAATAATCATCTAACATAATAATTTTATGTACCATTTACCATATACAATTTACAGAATGCCCCAATGATAATGGTACATTGTACATGGTAAATAGTAAATGTTTAGTCCGTAACACGAGTGATTCTCGCACCAAGAGCATTCAGACGTCCTTCAATATTCTCATAGCCACGGTCTATCTGTGCGATGTTTGCAATATGTGATGTGCCGTCTGCACTGAGTGCTGCAATGAGGAGCGCGATTCCGGCACGAATGTCTGGTGAAGTCATGCGCTGAGCACGAAGTCGCTTCTGGTGGTCATGACCGACAACAACAGCACGATGCGGATCGCAAAGGATAATCTGGGCTCCCATGTCGATAAGCTTATCAACGAAGAACAGTCGGCTCTCAAACATCTTCTGATGGAAGAGCACTGAACCGCGAGCCTGAGTAGCAACTACGAGGAGTACGGAGATAAGGTCTGGGGTAAGTCCAGGCCAAGGAGCATCGGCAATAGTCATGATGGTGCCATCAATGAACGACTCCACGAGATAACTCTTCTGCTCCGGAATAATCAGATCGTCGCCCTTTTCCTCTATCTTCACACCGAGTCGGCGGAAAGCGTCAACAATGATTCCGAGATTCTCTACGGAACAGCCTTCGATGGTAATGCCCCTGCCAACCATTGCTGCCATACCGATAAACGAACCCACCTCAATCATGTCTGGGAGTACGGTGTGTTCTGTACCATGAAGTTTCTCTACACCTTCTATGGTGATAAGGTTTGAGGCTATGCCGGAAATCTTTGCACCCATAGCATTGAGCATACGGCAAAGCTGCTGAATGTAAGGTTCACAGGCTGCATTGTAGATTGTAGTCTTACCCTCAGCAAGGACAGCTGCCATTATGATGTTTCCCGTACCTGTTACGGAAGCCTCGTCAAGAAGCATGTAAGTTCCCTTCAGACGACCATCCTCAGCGGAATGGATTTCAAATGTGTCATTGTCGTCATTGTGAGAGAACGATGCACCGAGATTCTTGAAGCCGAGGAAGTGAGTGTCCAAACGACGACGACCAATCTTGTCGCCACCAGGCTTTGCCACGACAGCCTTGCCGAAGCGAGTAAGCAGCGGACCAATCATCAGCACACTACCGCGAAGAGCCGAGCATTTCTTAACGAACTCCGGGCTTGACAGATAACTTATGTTGATATTCTTGGCACAGAAACGATACTTGTTTGGCTCAAGTCTTTCTGCTTCCACGCCCATGTCGCGCAGAAGATTAATCAGGTTGTTGATATCCAGAATGTTCGGCACATTATTCACAACAACTGGCTCCTCTGTGAGCAAGGTAGCACAGATTATCTGCAGAGCTTCATTCTTTGCGCCCTGTGGTCGGATGGTGCCTTGCAGCTGATGACCGCCTTCAATTATAAATGATTGCATTTTACTTCTTTTTTTTCTTCTTTTTCTTTGTTGACTGCTTCTCCATCTGGATGACAGTCTTGTCGAAACGGAATGTGGTAGGATTGAGCTTCACCTTTCCGTCGGTAAATCTCTCGATGTCGTAGAAAACACTTTCCTCGCGAGCATTTGAATGTCCGTATTCCAGGAGCATTCGGCGCATCTGGTTTGCCGTACTGCGGGCTAGTTCGTTGAGCTCTTCTCCCGGCGGCATGGTTGCCATAATCTCGCAAGCATCATGAATGAGTTTTCCATAATGCCTTACCGGAATCTTTGTTTTAGGGTAAGGAAGCGGATTCGGCTTTGTCTGGATAGCACGTGCTTCCTCCACATCGTATGGATAGTCCACGTCAAGCTTAAAGCCGCTCAGCAGAGCCAGATGATTCCATAGCTTATGCAGGAAATCAGGGCTGTCCTTCTCGTCGCTCGACTTTATAGCCATCGTTCTTATTATCTTTTCAGCCGCCGCCTGGCGCTCCTCACGGTCTTCTATCGTAAGGGCATAAGCTACCATTTCCTGAACTATTCGTCCATACTCTGGCATCTCAAGGTGCGAACGCTGTGTATTATAGTCTAAGCCTGTCAGCATCGAAGTTATTTTACAATTTACGGATTTACAGATTTACAATTTACGGATTATCGATTCTCGATTACTCGATTACTCGATTCTTCGATTGTTCAAGTTTCCGATTGTTCGAGTTTCCGAGATTTCAATTTACTTTTTCTTTGGCTTTCCAGCCACGAAATCCTTCAGATAGAACGGCACGAAATACGCCACGTCCTCCGTCTGGTTCTTCCTCAGACGCATTTCCGCAAGCGGTGCCATGTACCTTGCCATCGGCTCTATGTCGTCAAGAAAGATGGCATTCGGATGGTTTATCACATCCTTGCACTTAGCACTACCGCCGCCGAAGAAGCAGACTGGTCCTTTGTCCAGGAACTCCTTGTAAGTATCTGCGTCCACGATGTCTGGCTGAGTAGGACGTACCACCTTCAGTGAGCGGTCGTATATCTCAGCATAGACTTCCATTCTGCGAGCATCAATCATGGAGCAGAAAAGGGCGTCTTCCGGAATCTCCTCGTGATAAAGCAACGGCACTACCGACTGCAGCTGCAGTGTAGGCACACTGATGAGCGGAATATCGCTTCCATAAGCAATACCCTTAGCCATGGAAACGCCTATACGCAGTCCTGTATATGAACCAGGTCCACTGCTGACAGCCACACAGTCTGGCTTCAGGTCTCGCTGCTCCATATAGGCAAAGGCATCATCCACGAACGTGCCGAGATGCTCCGCATGGTTCGGTCCGCTACGATCAATCTTCTCCAGCACGCATTCTCCGTCGCGAGTTACTGCCACGGAACAAATATTCGTACTGGTTTCAATACTTAGTATTAATGACATTAATATACAAATTGCAATTTATGGGCGCAAAGTTACGATTTTTTTATAACAAAAAACTTTTTGTGCGGATAAATTCTTCCCTTAATTGTTATATGATGTTAAAAAAGGCTGAATACAGCGTCGGAAATCAAAGAAAAAGCACTCTTCCCGAAAGAAAGAGTGCTTATTTTTATCAGTAAGTAAGCAAATATTACTTACTTCTTGTACTTGTCGATATGCTGCTGAATGAGTTCTGCATCATCGAAGTAGTTAATCTTCATCGCTGCACGAACCTCGTCCATTGTCTGCATGGCAACCTTGCGTGCTTCTTCTGATCCCTTCTTGAGAATCTCATAAACAGCAGGAATATTCTGCTCGAGCTCATGACGACGCTGGCGGATTGGATCAAGGCGCTTGTTGAGAACCTTAATGAGGAACTTCTTACACTTCATGTCGCCAAGACCACCGCGAGTGTAGTGATCCTTCACTTCCTGAAGGTTCTTGTATTCTGGCCAGAACTCCTCAAAATCAGAATCTTCGCAGAATGCGTCAAGATAAGTGAACACACAGTTTCCTTCCACGTGACCAGGATCGTCAATATTGATGTGGGTAGGGTCTGTGTACATTGACTTCACCTTCTTCTCCATCTCCTTTGGATCGTCAGAAAGATAGATGCAGTTGCCGAGACTCTTTGACATCTTCGCCTTACCGTCAGTACCAGGAAGACGCTTGCAGCTGTCGTTCTCAGGAAGCATGATCTGAGGCTCCACGAGGACCTCGCCGTAAGTATTATTGAAACGGTTTACGAGTTCGTTTGTCTGCTCAAGCATAGGACGCTGGTCTTCACCTACAGGAACCACGTTTGCCTTAAACAAAGTGATGTCTGCTGCCTGAGATATTGGATAGCAGAAGAAACCCACTGGGATGGAAGCCTCAAAGTTGCGCATTGCAATCTCTGTCTTCACAGTTGGGTTACGCTGCAAACGGCTCACAGTCACAAGGTTAGAAAGATACTGTGTAAGTTCTGCAAGCTCTGGAATCTGGCTCTGAATAAAGATTGTAACCTTCTCTGGGTCGAGACCGCAAGAGAGATAGTCGAGAGCCACCTCAATGATGTTCTGACGGATCTTCTCTGGATTGTCAGCATTATCTGTAAGTGCCTGAACGTCAGCTATGAAGACAAACATCTTATCATAGTTTCCTTCATTCTGAAGTTCCACACGGCGACGGAGAGAACCGACGTAATGGCCTAAGTGGAGTTTGCCGGTAGGACGGTCGCCTGTAAGGATTATTTTAGACATAATTTCATTTGTCGATTTGACGATTTAACGATTTAATCAGAAAATCAGCAATCAGCCAATCATCTAATGTTTATGCGTCGATGTTAGCGTATGTAGCATTTGCCTCAATGAATGCACGACGTGGTTCCACGTCGTCGCCCATGAGCATTGAGAAGATCTCGTCAGCAGCAGCGGCATCTTCAATGGTAACCTGCTTGAGCACGCGGGTTGAAGGATCCATTGTTGTCTCCCAAAGCTGCTCGGCATTCATTTCACCAAGACCCTTGTAGCGCTGTGTGTGGAGTGCCTTATCCTCTTCTCCGTTTGCATACTTGGCAATAAAGTCAAGACGAGCCTGCTCTGTGTAGCAGTATTCCTTCACCTTGTTCTTCCAAGAGCAGAGGTAAAGCGGTGGAGTTGCGATGTAGAGATGACCTTCACGAATGAGTTCCGGCATATAGCGGAAGAAGAGTGTCATGATAAGTGTGGCGATGTGAGAACCATCGACATCGGCATCGGTCATGATGATGATCTTATCGTAACGGAGCTTCTCGATGTTTGCTGCCTGACCGTCTTCCTCATCCACGCCGAAGCGAACTCCGATACTCTGAATGATGTTCATAACAGACTCAGACTCAAACACTTTGTGGCGCATAACCTTCTCCACGTTAAGGATCTTACCACGAAGAGGAAGGATAGCCTGAGTGTAGCGGTCGCGTCCCTGCTTAGCAGAACCTCCCGCAGTGTCACCCTCGACGATGAATATCTCGCAGTTCTTCGGCTCCTTGTTTGGACAGTCGGCAAGCTTTCCAGGAAGACCAACGCTTGTAAATGCACTCTGACGCTGTACGCTCTTACGTGCACGCTCGGCAGCCTGACGGGCAGCAGCAGCAAGGATGAACTTATCGCAGATAGCCTCTGCCTGAACCGGATGCTCTTCCAGATAGTAAGAAAGTGCCTCACTTACAGCCTGATAAACGGCAGGACGAACCTCTGAATTACCGAGCTTTGTCTTTGTCTGTCCCTCAAACTGTGGTTCCGCAACCTTGATTGAGATAACGGCAGTAAGACCTTCGCGGAAGTCATCAATCTTGATGTCCACCTTAGCCTTCTCCATCTTCTTCGCAATCTTCTGGTTGTTCTCAGCATACTTCTTCAGGGTATTGCAGAGAGCATTACGGAAACCTACGAGGTGAGTACCACCTTCGTATGTGTTGATATTGTTAACGTATGAGTGGATATGCTCTGAATAATCGCGGTTGTAAGTAAACGCCACATCAACAGGAATGCCCTGGCTCTCTGTCTTTATGCAGATAGTCTCAAAGTCTTCTGTAAGCTTCTGGCGATGCTTGTCAACGTAAGCAACGAACTCCTTCAGACCGTCCTTTGCGTGGAAAGTCTGCTCGCGAATCTTTCCCTCCTCATCAGGTCGCATATCCTTGAGGTTGATGGTGATACCTGCGTTAAGGAATGCAAGCTCGCGCATACGGTTTGCAACGATATCCCACTTGTATGTTGTAGTTGTAAAGATCTCTGGGTCTGGCCAGAACTGCTGGCGAGTACCACGCTTTTCGGTCTTTCCAACAACCTCTACGGAATAGAGAGGCTTTCCCTTTTCGTATTCCTGCTGATAGATACGACCGTCACGATAGACCTGCGACTTCATGTGGTAAGAAAGTGCGTTCACACAGCTTACGCCCACACCATGAAGACCACCAGAAACCTTATAAGAGCCCTTGTCGAACTTACCTCCAGCATGGAGCACTGTCATCACGACTTCAAGAGCCGACTTATGGAGCTTTGGATGCTCATCCACAGGAATACCACGACCATCGTCTTCTACGGTGATGGAATTATCCTCGTTGATTGTTACGTCAATATGAGTACAGTAACCTGCCATTGCCTCGTCAATAGAGTTGTCCACCGTCTCGTTCACGAGGTGGTGAAGACCCTTCTCTGAGATGTCGCCAATGTACATTGCAGGACGCTTGCGAACAGCCTCAAGACCTTCAAGGACCTGGATGTTCGCTCCTGTATAATTTTTACTTTCCGGATTTGGATTTTGTTCCATTATATTGTCTGATTTTTTAATCTTTGATTAAAGGTTTTGCGCGGAAAATGCGCTAAAAACGTTGCAAATTTAGTAAAAAGATTGCAAAAAAAGAAAAAAAGGCAGAATTATTTTAAATAATCTTGCCTTATATATATTAATGTGTAAACCTTTTTGTCAAGAAAAGCCGAAATCAGCCCTTCTGAGCCTACTTTACAGTCCCATGTACGCATTCAGTTCCTTCAGCCCTTTTTCGGTCAATACGCCTCTTAAAAACAGCATCACAGACGTGTTAAAAAGTTTCTCCAAAGGATACTTCTCATAAGCCTTCTCCTTGAAAAGAGCATCCATTGCTGCACGCGTCATCACAGATATCAGATCTATGTCCACGTCCGGAATCACAAATCCCTCGTTTATAGCTGTCTGGAAGAAAGCACGCTTCAGTTCCACGTCCCTCTTCGCTTCCTCGTCCATAAATTCCCTGACAGAGCGATATTTCATCACCTCTACGAAGTATTTAGCATTATACTTGCTGAACTCCTCCAGCGCATTCTTCAGGACCAAGCAGAGCAGCTCCATGACATTATCCGATTTTGCCATGAACTTCACATACTTTTCCTTCTGAATCTCCGAATTCAGTTTCACGCATTCCATGAGCAGTTCTTCCTTGTCGTTAAACTTCTCATAGAGAGTTCGCTTGGAAATCTTCAGTTCCCTTGAGACGTCCTCCATGCGCACGCCCTTAATGCCGCGCAGTTTGAACATCTCCAAGGCATGACAGACTATTTCATTATGATTACCTCTAACGTTTGGCATAATTGTCCATTTATTTCACATGCTCCATTGCAAATCCGAAATCAACGACTCCAGGCAGCGTCTCTCGCGTCATCTGATGATACACTTTCGCTACTACGGAATCGCCACGCTCCATATAGAAGCTTCTCAAAGGCGCTTCATGCAGTCTCAGAGCGACGCCTTCGCCCGTAGCCACACCATCATCGGTAGCTATTGCGAACGTCACGCGCTCCAGCTTATGCAGTACAACGAGACTATCTCTATAGACAGTACGCTCTACCATCGCCACAAGATCACGGTAAGGGAAGCCGCGTCTGGTACGCACACCACAGGAGAAACAGTAGTGTCCGCCATCCCTCAACGTGTCCGTTGTGAACAGCATCGTATCCTTGATGTTCCATCCGTCCGAATCTACGGGCTTATATTTGCTGAATTTCACATCAGGCTCACAACCGCACACGCAAAGCACCGCCAACAATATGCCAAGCCAGGTTCTTATCATTCAGGCTTGTTTTGAGGCTTTTTGTCGTGGTGGCGCTTATGGTGATGATGACCGTGAGGACGTCCGCCTTCCTGCTTCTTCTCGCCTTCAGCTGGAGCAGTCTGCTTTTTCTCGCCTTCAGCCTGAGCAGTCTGCTTATTCTCACCTTCAGCTGGAGCGGCTTGCTTCTTCTCGCCGTTCTGCTGAGACTTATTCTTCTTTTTCTTGTTCTTCTTTGGCTTATCGAAGCGGGTCACGTCGCCTTCAAAGATTTCTACAGGCTTTCTTTCCTCCACGCGCTCACCGTCAGCAAGCAGATCCTCTGGCTTTTCACCGCGCTTGTTCATCTCGATGATCTCAAGAGCACGAGCTGCGGTTATCTCCTGAAGGTTGGCTGCCATGCGCTTATCCGTACTGTAAACCACCTTTCCTGCCAGAATATCCTGCTTGAAGAGGTAATAATCAGAATCCAGCGTCTGAAGCACAGCTTCTCTTGGCGGCATCTTCTTGCCTGCTTCCATATAGTTATCCACCTCATAGTTAAGGCAGCACTTCAGCTTGGCACACATTCCAGCAAGCTTCTGCGGATTCATGGAGAGATCCTGGAAACGAGCGGCAACGGTACTTACTGAAGAGAAATTCTTCATCCATGTGGCGCAGCAGAGTTCTCGTCCGCAAGGTCCTGTTCCGCCTATGCGACCAGCCTCCTGACGGGCTCCGATCTGCTTCATCTCTATGCGGACATGGAAAGTATCGGCAAGCACCTTGATCAGCTGTCGGAAATCCACGCGCTCATCAGCAATGTAATAGAAGATAGCCTTGTTGCCATCACCCTGATACTCCACGTCGCCAATCTTCATCTTCAGCTCAAGATCTTTAGCTATCTGTCGGCTCTGTATCATCGTACCGTGCTCGCGGCTCTTTGCCTCTTCCCATCGGTCCAGGTCGCCTTCCGTAGCGTGTCGGTAGATGCGCTTTATGTCATCTGGCGATTTGATGTGCACCTTTGCCACCTGAAGTTCCACGAGCTTTCCTGTCAGCGTAACCACGCCGATGTCATGTCCCGGCGAAGCTTCCACGGCAACATAGTCGCCTTTCTTCAGGTCCAGATTGTTTATGTTGTGGTAATATCCCTTGCGAGTGTTCTTGAACTGAACCTCTACAAGGTCGGTCAACTGGTTGTTACCGGGAACATCAGCCAGATAATCGAACGTATTGAGCTGATGGTCTGAGCGTCCCACTCCGCGTCGGCAGAGAGGCAGTTCACAGCCACCGCCCACAATATATTTCAAGTTTTGATCCATTTATTATCGTTTTATCAGTATTATAACCTTCAGTGCAAGGTCATAGAAAACTATTTTTGAGTTGGCGTTTCGCGAGACATCGCGTATCGCCGTATTATATATATCGCAGAAATCTATTACGTTTCTTTCGTTTATGAACCTCGCGAACTTTGCGGCAAAAGCCTCTTCCGATGGTGTCATGTAGCAAAGCGACTCATCATGAAAGTTGAACATGAAGTTTTCGCGAGTTATCAGCAAGCAGTATTCCAGGAATCGCCTCTGCTTCTCCCTGTTCCATCCGCTTACGCTTTCGCTCCATTGCTTCAGGTCCATCAGACTCTTTGCATAAGCCTGACGCATGAGCATCTTGAACACCTCATGAAACTCCTCGCGCTCTCCGCTGCCGCTTATTATGCTCATTGCCTGTAGCCAGCTGCCGCCGCTCGCTCTTGCCACTCGCTTTGCTGCCGACTCCTCCACAGAGCGTCTTTCCACGAGTGCCTTGGCTATCTCTTCCTCCGAGATTGGTTTGAAGTCTATTCGCTGTGTTCTTGAGCGAATCGTCTCAAGCACCTGTTCCGGATGTTCCGTCATAAGGATGAAGACGGTCTGCGTTGGCGGTTCCTCTATTATCTTCAGGAGCTTATTGGCAGCATCAAGGTTCATCTTCTCTGCCTGCCAAATCAGGCACACCTTGTATCCGCCCTGACTAGACTTCAGCGAAAGCTTTCTTATTATTGCATTGCTTTCACCTACGGAAATGATTGATTGCTTATTTTCCGAAGCGTGCATCTGAAGCCACGTCTCGTTGTTGAAGTATGGTCCATCCTGCAGCATCTCAAGCCATTCCGTCTTGAAGTCATCGCTTTCCGCCGGACGATCCATGCCATTTGGTTTCACCACAGGGAATGAGAATATCAGGTCGGGATGCGAACCTCTATCTACCATCACTTCTGCATTGCCAAACGGGTCGTGCTTCTTCAGCAGATGTTTGGCAAACTCAAGGGCAACAGCCATCTTACCGACGCCTTGCGGGCCGGTAAAAAGCATGGCATGGGGTATTCTGTCTTCCCTGTCCAGAAGCATAAGGCGCTCTATCACCTCACGCTGCCCGATGATATTTCTGTTCTCTGCGTCCAATCTCTATCGCCTTTTTCCTACACCAAATTAATTATGCACCAGCGTTCCAATCTGTTCGCCTTCCATCACCTTCTTCAGGTTGCCCACGATGTCCATGTTGAACACGTAGATAGGCAGATTGTTCTGCATGCACATTGCCGTTGCAGTAACGTCCATCACCTTCAGGTTCTTTGCAATGACATCCTGATAGGTAATATCGTCAAACTTAGTGGCAGTAGGGTCTTTCTCTGGGTCTGCCGTGTAGATTCCATCCACGCGAGTTCCTTTCAGCATCACGTCGGCTTCTATCTCAATGCCGCGCAACGAAGAGCCAGTGTCTGTAGTGAAGTATGGCGAACCTGTTCCGGCAGAGAAGATGCAGACCTTGCCTTCTTCCATAGCCTCGATGGCCTTCCATTTTGTGTAGAACTCACCGATAGGTTCCATTCTGATGGCTGTGAGCACCTTATTCTTCACGCCTGCTGCATCAAGTGCTGAACTGAGTGCCAGAGAATTGATCACAGTGGCACACATTCCCATCTGATCGCCCTTCACGCGATCAAAGCCTTTGCCGGCTCCTGTCAGACCGCGGAAAATGTTGCCGCCGCCTATCACGATGCCTATCTGTACACCCATTTCGTGCACTTCTTTTATCTGACGGGCATAGTCGTTCAGACGTTCTACGTCTATGCCATAACCTTGCTTTCCCATAAGGCTCTCACCTGAGAGCTTCAACAGTATTCTTTTATACATATTTTATATAGTAATTTTTACCGCTGCAAAGTTACGATTTTTTTTTATTCTACAAGGCATATCACCTTTGATTATTGTCAAAAAAAGACGCTGTGTGCGCAAACAGCCCTATTTTTTCTTTGCAGATTTGCCCAAAGAGCATACCTTTGCACCGTCAAAACACAACAAAACGACATTTATCGATCTTCAATTTAAAGGTTAACACATTCAGGAAAAAGAACGGCGAACGCTCGCGACGAGCTCTCAAAGTTCACTAAACTTAATTAATTTTTAAGGTATGAAAAGATTGTTTTTAATGGTAGCACTCGTGCTAGGCATGACTGCTACAGTGAATGCAGAAAATGAGAATGCTAACACAGTTGATGTTTACACTGTAAACACTAACGTAAAGAGCCTCGTAAAGTTTCTTGATCTCAACGAACAGCAGGCTCTCGACGTGAACGACATCCACACATCTTTCTGCAACGACCTCAAGGAAGCTGCTACCGCTGAAGGTGCAGAAAAGGACATGATCATCAAGCTCGCTCTCAAGAAGAACTGCATGTACATGCACATGGTTCTCGACAAGGAGCAGTATGCTAAGTACCTCCGCGTACTCAACGCAACGATGAACAACAAGGGTCTTAACAAGTAAGAAATCCACACTTACAACATGTCTCAGGCTGGTTCTCTAACAGAGTTCCAGCCTTTTTTCGTGCCTAAAATGCAATTATCGGCTGTTTTATTCGTATTTTTTCACGATTCTTCTTACATTTGCAGCACAAAACACCTACTATGATTAAAGAACTGCAACTCCGCATACTGCCAAAAGTAGCTGCTGAAAGCTCTCTGCTTCGCAGCTACATCGCCGACGAATACGCCATACGCAAAGACAGCATCAAGGGCATCCGCATACTAAAACGCTCCATAGATGCCCGTCAGCGTCAGGTCTTCGTCAACCTAAAAGTACGTATCTATATTAATGAAGAACCTGCCGACGACGAGTTCATCAGCATAGACTATAAGCCTGTTTCGGGAAAACGGCAGGCTGTCGTGGTTGGTGCTGGTCCTGCTGGTCTCTTCGCGGCTCTCCGTCTTATTGAACACGACATCAAGCCTATCGTCATTGAGCGCGGAAAGAACGTGAGAGACCGCAAGAAAGACATCGCGAACATCTCGCGCGAAGGCTATGTTGACCCTGAGAGCAACTACTCCTTCGGCGAAGGTGGTGCAGGTGCTTACAGCGACGGAAAGCTCTATACTCGTTCCAAGAAGCGCGGCTCCGTTGACAGAATCCTCAACATCTTCTGCCAGCATGGCGCTTCCACAGCCATCCTTGCCGACGCTCATCCGCATATCGGCACCGACCGACTGCCACGAGTAATCGAAAACATGCGCAACCAGATTATCCGCTGCGGCGGCGAAGTGCATTTCCAGACGAAGATGATTTCGCTGATAGCATCTTCGTCAACATCAGCCATTGGACGGTTCGAAAATCCTCACCCTACAACAAATGGCGAAGAATGTAGGGCGAGGATTTCCGAGCCGTCAGCCAAGTCCATCCGTGGCGTCATCGCCAAAGACCTTGTCTCTGGCGAAGAGCGAGAAATCCTCGGTCCCGTGATCCTTGCCACTGGCCATTCTGCCCGCGATGTTTACCGCTACCTTGACTCCGCCAACATCTTCATCGAACCGAAATCGCTTGCTGTTGGCGTGCGCCTTGAACATCCGTCTCATCTCATCGACCAGATTCAGTACCACTCTCGCGACGGTCGCGGAAAATATCTTCCTGCTGCAGAATACAGCTTCGTCACTCAGGTGGAAGGTCGTGGCGTATATAGTTTCTGTATGTGTCCCGGCGGCTTTGTCGTTCCTGCGGCAAGCGGACCTGAGCAGCTTGTCGTCAACGGCATGAGTCCTTCGTCTCGTGGCGGCAAATGGAGCAACAGCGGCATGGTTGTTGAAGTAACGCCGGAATCGGTGGAGGCAACTCTTCCCACCGTTCGGGGGGATCGAGGGGCTCTCCTCATGCTTGAATACCAAGAAGAGCTTGAACGACTCTCATATAATAATAAAGGCGAGAAACTCACTGCACCGTCACAGCGTATGGCAGACTTCGTAAACAATCGCATCTCGGCAGACCTCCCAGCCTCGTCTTATTCGCCAGGCGTCATCTCTTCCCCACTCCATTTCTGGATGCCTAAGGACATTCGCACCCGACTACAGCAAGCCTTCAAGGAGTTCGGCAAGAAAAGCCACGGTTTCCTAACCAACGAGGCCATCCTCATCGCCATGGAAACCCGCACCTCAGCCCCAGTCCGCATCGTTCGCGACGGCGAAACTCTCCAGCACGTAGAAGTCCGCAACCTCTATCCTGCTGGCGAAGGAGCCGGCTATGCCGGCGGCATAGTCTCCGCCGCCATCGACGGAGAACGCTGCGCCGATGCCTTAGCCCTCACTCTCCAAGCCCTTACATTCACTCATAAGTAAGTAATCATATTTTTTTAGGGTGTCCAGTTCTCGGTTCTTTTTTATTATGTCCCTTAATCCTTGCCTCATTTTCATTTTTTACCACATTTTTCCGCCATTTCACTTGGTATTTCGCAAAAAAATCGTAACTTTGCAGCAGTTGCGGCATACTTAAAACGTCTCACGACCATTGAGCCGCACAAAGTAAGCGCACAATACAAACCCTTATAACCAACTGATTATCAGATGATTACGTTTATGGGGGGGTAAAACAAAACTCCCTCAACATAATTATACATAATAGATGCACCATGCCAACAAAGGACGAAGCTAAGATGCTCTCCGCCCCTTGTTGTCATGGTGCATTTTCGTTTGCTCTCACAGAATATAACTAAAATACAACAAACAATTAATACATTATTATATTATATATTAAAATGAAAAAGAAAACATACGAACGTCCGGAAATCGAGGTACTATTCTCCTACGACCTGGACACAGAACTGATGTATGGTGGAAACCTCAGCGGAGGCGGGGGGACCAGCGGTTTGATAACTGGAAGTAACCCAGACCCGTCCGTTACGCCACCTAATATCCTTGATGACGAATGGGATGACGATTCAGATCGTTAAAAGATTATATTATCAAAAAATACAAAAATACTATATTATGAAACAATATCTACAAACAATAATGCGTTCCCTCTGCATCATGCTGATGCTCTGCGGGATGAGCAACGGTACATGGGCGCAAAGCGATTGGAGTGAGGTGTTCCAATTGGAGAATTCTGGGGATGAAGAAAATCCAGGAGAAAATGGTTCCGACAATCCTTATATCATTGAAAACTGGGATGACTTTGTTAACACTGTCAGTTCAATTTCCACATCAGATGTTTACTTCAAACTCAACACAGACGTAACCATTGACCAAAGTTCAGATTCATGGACTCCAATCTCTGGCTTTGAAGGATATTTTGATGGCAACAATCAATATGTATACATGAAAAACTGTACTTTTGAAACAAGTACATTGTTTGATGGTGAAGAAGGTTTGATTAGTGAGGATCACGTCAGCAACATATCATATCAATACACTTTCACCACCTATCAAGGATTGAAAGAACTAAGTGACCATATAACAGAGTGGCCAACACTTAGCCATTCCAATCAACCTTCATTCAACATTAATACAACTGACGGAGATATAGAAATTGAAGATGAAGATTGGGAAGCTATTGACGATTCTTCTGTAGGTCTTCAAGTAAGCGTTTCCGGCAAACACTTTATTGTTTTCCCATCTACGAGCGTCTATCAGGCATACACAGACATGAATGATGACAGCCATATATTTCTTCTTACAAGCGAAAGTGGTTTTGAGTTATCATTATACACATACAAGGAGTTGACTATTGACGAAGAAACAGATGTCACTGTTCGTTTGTCTAGCAACGAAACACTTTGCCAGGCTTGTAAAAATTTGACTTTGACAAAAGATCTTGACCTCACTGGGATTACTTCTGATTTAGGTATAACCTTTGGCGGCACATTCAATCAAGGTGAATATACCATCACCATGCCTGGATTCAAAGCAAGCGAAAAGGGGCTTGAGGTATTTTCAGATGTTGAGGGAGTAACATACACATACGAAAACATTCGCATTGAAGATGATAATGATTACTCTGCATTTATAGATAATCAAGATGCTTTATTAGCAATATGTAAAGACGTCTATGTTAGTAATGAAATCACAGTTGGTGCGGAGGATTACACTCCCTTTAAATCAGATTTTAGCGTAACTTCTTCCGCCGGATGTAGTATAATCCTAGAAATCAACTCTCAGACTGGATTTGAAAAAATCCTGGGCAACATGTCAAGTCTTACAGGTGACCTTTTCAAAATAAACCTATACAATAAAAATGAATCATCTAGTGATTGGTATGATTATAGTTTTACGTCTAAAGATCTGACCGATATTAGTAGTGTCGATATTAATAACGATTTGTCTGATGATGTGATAATCCTTCTCACAGACAAGTCTTCTGGTAACGAGCCTTTCAGTGGCAATGAACACATAAAATATTTCTATACTCCTTCAAATGAATTGGTGGACATACTCTTCCATAATGCATTGTCTGATCCTTATTGGCGTGGAAAGTTCTTTACAGAACATGAAGATGAAGATGATCATTCTATTGATGTACTTTCAGATTTTGCAGGTCATGGAACAGTATATTCTCCTTACCTTATTTACACCTATGGCATGCTGAAGAAACTCGTAGAGATTGTTAATGCTGCAGATGAGGATTACACAAGCGGCATGTATATCCAGCTTGCCTCAGACATCAATGTGCAGGGCAACGAGCGCCTGACTGGAGTTGATGGTCAGAAGATTATTGACTCGCCAATAGAGAATGTCCAGTTCACCAATGCCTTTAAGGGACACTTCGATGGCAACAAGCATTCCATCGGTGGTTTGACTCAGCCTTTGTTCAGTTCACTTGACAATGCTACAATCACAAACCTCGGTATAGTGGATTGTAACATGTCTGCTCCTGCACTTGCTGAAAGTGCAACAGGTGCTAATATCTCTATGAGCTATGTCAGTGGTGTGTCTAACGGTTTGATTTCAGAAGAAGGAAATACTGTTGAAAACTGCTATGCATGGAATACAAGCACAAAAGAAAATACAACATATAGCCTAACAGCAGCAACCGTAGATGACATATCAGGCACGCATCAGGTATTGGAAGACAACAGTTACAAGCTTGATACAGATAAATACTCCGACTGTACATTATTCATCCCAGAAGACAACACATTCTATGAGGTGTCGCCAAGCAATGAATTCTTTACATGGTCCTCTGATCAAAACACCTATATGTATTATATCAACTGGGAAGATGATTTTGTATGGATAGACAACCCTGTTAAGAGCAACGTAAGCATGCTGCACAACGTGCTGTACCGTGACGGTTGGCTTAACAATAATGAAGGTGTTGCTACAAATGTTGGAGGACTGGGAAGCCTTGACTACCTCTATTCATGGTATATCGTTGACAAGAAGGCTTGTAACGTATCAGCTCTTGAAAAGAGCGTGTCTAATGATTATGCCATATGTTGCCGCGTTAAGAACATCTATTATAGCCGCAACAACTCAACCACCACATCCCCTGCTCCCGACGGTCTCAACACCATCTACCTCCCATTCGCATGGAACCCAGCAACGGATCTCTATGATGCAGATGGCAACCTGATAGATGATGCCACTGTGCATATCCTTGCAGATAAATTGACAGAATCTGGGGATGGATATGAATTCAACGACGAAGCACTTTACAAGGACTACTCTATGGAAAAGTCTTTGTTGTTCTTCGACCCAGCAAATGATGTTGATGATGGCCATGTCACAAAATATGACAACTTTGCCGGAGTATCAAATGCTCTCCCTACTCTCCTGAATATCCCATCAGGTAAGAACGGTTGGTACATCAAACGAAGCGAACTTGCGAACTATTTCACTCCGAGAAATAGTGATGGTTACTACTGGAAGGATGCCGATGACGCCGATGGTCTTGACAACCTGTATAACAATTACTGGGAAGATCAAAACCCTGAAAGAAGCAAACAAAAAATCGGTCGCTCATTCATGGAGATTGACAGATTGGGCGAAGAGTGGCCTGAGTTCTCCGATCAGTCATACTATACTTACAGTTTCTACCATAGCCTTGACGATATGTCAAGTTGTGATTATCAGTTGCAAGTAACTGAGATGAACAGAGATGAAAAAGAAGTCTATGATAGCGGAAATAGTTCCACAGTAACAATCTACAAGGCATACGAGAGTTCTGCCATTGCAGTTGATGGCAGTACTTATCCGATAAAAATCAAATGTTACGATGAAGATAGCAATGAGGTCATACTATACGAAACTGATAGTGATGACAGAATTGTCCTTGATTCCGATGGTTATCCAGCCATATTGTATGCATCTGATGAAAATGACAAAGTAATCATTGATTCTTCTAGTAGTTCAATTGAAGTATGTTCTTCAGATGGAAATGGTGGATATGCATCTTCCGGCGAAACAAAATATGTTGAATTCGAATTTAGTAATTATCCACTCACATTCTCCGTTTGTGGCGGTCATGAAGATGGTGTTTGGGCAGATCAAGATGGAGTCTCCGACTTCCCTGGTCGTGCATACCATCTCGGAACATTTACAGGAATAACAGCAGAAACATTTAACGAAGGAAAATTAGCAAGTAACACAGATTACTCTTGCTATAAGCTGAACTCCGCAGGTACAGGCTTTGCAAAGGTAACATCAAGCTCTACTGTTCAGCCATTCCGCACATTCTTCGCTATTTCCAAGGGCGCTGGTGATATCAATACAGGTACACCGTCTTTAGCAAAGGCTTACAGACTCGGTTTCTGCGGAATCTATGATGGCACCGACATCAATGACACTCCTACCTCGATTGACGGCGCACCAGTAGAGGGCATCCACCTGATGACAACAGGCGAGTCAAAGATCTACTCTATCGACGGTCGCTACGTTGGTCAGTATGGCAACAAGAAGCTCGCACCAGGCATGTACATCATGAACGGCAAGAAGTTCGTAGTGAAGTAAAAGACCTCCCTCCAACCCCTCCACAGGAGGAGGCAGGAACACCCAAACAGCAACGGCGGCTATCGCTCCAAAAACCGGAGTCGATAGCCGCTATAGTTATATTTTTAACGCGAATTATCACAAATTATCCACGAATCTTTCACGAATTTCAAAAAAGTTTCTAACTTTGCAGCAAACTTTTCGATGAAACCGAAAACAAAGGCACGATATAACAGTGAGTGCTGTCTATCTCAGTCGATTGGAAGATTACTCGAAAAGGATTTGGATATTTGAAAAAAAGTGATTAGCTTTGCAGTACCATG
>JAZRYU010000012.1:0-16512 GCA_045600885.1 Prevotella sp. | reverse complement strand
ATGGTACTGCAAAGCTAATCACTTTTTTTCAAATATCCAAATCCTTTTCGAGTAATCTTCCAATCGACTGAGATAGACAGCACTCACTGTTATATCGTGCCTTTGTTTTCGGTTTCATCGAAAAGTTTGCTGCAAAATTACGAATAAGCGAGAAGAATACAAAATAAATCAGTAACTGTGCAAAAAGATTTTTATAATTATCAAGAATTAGTGAACTGAACTTTCCCACCTTTGAAAAACGGGCTGAAAGCCCAGTAAGCACCTAGCCCAATGGCAAAGCGATAGCGACGCCTTGGGCTATGAGCAGGTTAGCCTTTCAGGCTGCCCTTGTCAAAAGGGGTGGGAAACTCAGTTACTAATCTTCTTTGAAATACGATCCGGAAGGCTGATAGTCGCGAGTGGTGAGCTGATGAGCCTGAGAGACATTGACATCGTCGAAGATGAACTTGAAGTGATTGCTATCGAATGAGATGAGAGTGAGTCGCTGCTCCATATTTGGGTGGAGCTTCTGCATCTGCTGGCATGTTGTGATGGTCTCGTTGAGTCCTGCAAGTGCTTCGCGATGAATGATACTCATGCTGCCAGACTCATCAACGATGATGAGGTTATAAACTCTTTTCTCTGTTGTGTTCTTTGTTGTTGGGGTTTTCATTTTTCTTTCCTCCATTTTTGTTTAAGAAATGAATAATTCTGGTTGATAATCTCTGTTATTAAAAGCGCTTTTGTCTATTAAAAGAAATATTTATAGGAAAAATTAAGCAGAAAAGTGAAAAAAGTTTATTTTTTTGAAAAAACTTTCTAATTTTGCATCCCAAAGACTAAATAAACACCAAACGTGAAAATATCAGATAATGACATAATAAAGGGTTTCCAGTGCTTTGATGCCCAGATTACGAGATGATTTTATCAGATATGCTTCGGAGCACAAAGATCGCTATTTTCTTGTTACTCCTATCGGCTGCGGCATTGCCGGTTTCGAGCCTAAAGACATAGCCCCTTTGTTTGCAGCTGCTAAGTATATGAAGAACATCTCGCTGCCAGAATCTTTCTGGTCCATTTTATAGTCATCGCCAAAGTCATTGTCATTGTCAAAGTTAAAGACAAAGTCAAAATCACAGTCAATATGGAAACTAACTACGACCAGATTGTACAGGAGGCTGCCGATAAAGTCTTCGCCTCCATGGAGTACAGAGTGCAACCTCACCAATTGCAACAGTTGAAGAAAGCTTTCGTCTTTGCCCGCGAAGCTCATAAGGAGCAGCGACGCAAGTCGGGCGAACCGTATATCATACACCCTATCTCCGTGGCTATGATTGCTGCTGAGGAACTGATGCTTGACACAAACTCAGTAATAGCATCTTTCCTGCACGACGTGGTGGAAGACACGCCTTACACGGTAGAAGACATCCGAAAGGAGTTTGACGATGACGTGGCTTTCCTTGTTGATATAGTCACAAAGCGTAAGAAGGAGAACTACCGCATGTCTAAGCAACTGGACAACTACGAGCAGCTGCTGGAGTCTATGCAGTATGACGTTCGTGCGCTGATGATAAAGATAGCCGACCGCCTTCACAACATGCGAACGCTGCAGTCCATGCGCCCTGACAAGCAGATGAAGATTGCCGGCGAAACGGACTATTTCTATGCTCCACTGGCCAACCGACTGGGACTCTACGATGTGAAGACAGACCTTGAAAACCTCTCCTTCAAGTTCCGTTGCGGCATGGAATATACGGACATAATGATAATGCTCGACAAGGACATGCAGGACAACAGAGACCGTCTCAAGGCGTTCACTGACCAGATAGAGCAGATTCTTGCTGCTGACGGCATCAAGGCGCGCGCGGAAGTGTTCTGGCGTAAGCCGTACAGCCTCTGGCGAAGGATGAAGAATCAGGAGAAGGATTTCTGGCACTTAGACAATCGATACTACGTCCGCATTACATGGACGGAAGTTGACCAAATACATTCTGCATTAAACGAGAAGAATGTCTGCATCCGCATCTACTCTCTCCTTACAGATGTCTTCCAGGAGAAGCCGGGCTCGTTCGTCAACCAGATAGACCAAGCTAAGGAAAACTCCTACAAGAGCATAAACATAATGCTGCTATCGGGCGAAGGCGTTTGGGAGGATGTGCAGATATGCTCAGAGAAGATGGTCAACGAATCGCGTTTCGGCTGTCTGGCTGAAGTGGCTGAGCGAGCTATAACACGCAATGTGGGCAAGGGTGTCAGTCATGAGAACGTGACGATGTGGATAGAGAAATTCCGTAAGATACTGAAGGAGATTGCCGCAGAATCTCAGGGACAGGGTTTCATCGAAAGCGTAAAGACCTCGCTCTACTATGATGATGTGCTCATCTTCACGCCTAAAGGTCGCGGCGTAATAATGCCAAAGGGGGCTACCGCTCTTGACTTCGCCTTCGAACTGCATTCTGACATCGGTATGCATGCCAAGTATGCCCGCATCAATGGCAAACTCTCATCCGTAAAGACTGAACTGAAGCGTGGCGACTGCGTGGAGATCGGTATTGACGAGAACTATTCTCCAAAGTCGGAATGGCTGAACCATGTATGCACATACAAGGCTAAGAGACTTCTGCGCCGCCATTTCTCCGCCCAACTCTCAAAGCAGCAGTTCTGTCGCTGTCCTCACTGTCTGCCACTTCCTGGCGGCGAGACCATCGGATTCCTTCAGGAAGACGGCAACATCATGATGCACCGCCGCAACTGTCCTGAAGCCATCCGCATTGCATCAAAGCATGGCGACTCCATTGTCAACACGCCTTTCCCTGAAGATCCTGACGCACAATATCCGGTAAGCATCTCTATAAAGGCTATTGACCGCTACCATTTCCTCATTGACGTCGTTGACATGATTACAAACGACCTCCACCTTAGCATAGACTCACTGCATACGGTCACTCGCGATGAGATTGTTGACTGCACAGTAGTGTTCTTCGTTCATTCCGTACGCGAACTCGTAACATCAATGAAACAGCTCTATACCATAAAGGGCGTTGACGAGGTAAGACAGCTTAACGATTAAACGGATTAAACTCAAAAAAAGCCTTAGGAAAATCAAATCCTAAGGCTTTTTCTTTACTATTAATCTTTCCAGTAATTATTACGCTGCGAATAGCCGTTCTTGGCTATGACTTCCTCCATAGGGATGAGGTCGTACATATCGCTGGTAACCTTCCATTTCTCCGTGTTCTTAGGATGGTCTGGGAAAGCATCATTGCCATCATAGTCGTTAGGCACAATCTGCGAGATATAGATGTACCAGAGCTTTCCGTCTGCCGACTCCACAGCCTCCTTCACTGGCGCAAAGACCTTGCCTAAGTCGCCCGGACAAAGCGGCGTGCGCACTACGACATAATGTCTGCCACCCTCAGCATCGTCCATTACGATCTGTGGATTCTGTCCGATGATGTCGTTTGTTGCCAGCACCTTGTAGCCCTTCTCCTTCAGCATGTTCACAGTGAAATCAAGGGCAAGGCGATAGTTCTCCCAAGAGGTTATGATAGGCAGATTAGCCCATTCATTATAGCTCTTGTTGAAGTCTATCGGAGTGTCGTTGCCTATCTCGTGGATGAAGATATCCTTGTCGGAGAGTGTCTCGATGTTTCCGTCCTTGTCATAACGGGCATTGATGTCCACCATGCAAGGCGCGAGGTGGTAACTGTGACACATCTGCATGAAGAATTCTCCCTTCTGCTGCGGAGTATAGAACTTTCCGTCAGGCAGACGGAGGCGGATAATGAGGCTGAACGGTTTGCCGTTGTATGTGAAGGCTGCATCGTGGAATGTGTGCCACTTCTGAGAGACACCCGTATTCAGCCATCTCATCTTGCTGAGATCGAAGCCCATGCGCTCCATATAGGCAGCCATCACGCCGCGCATCTCCACGTAAGCCTGAGCTATGTGGCGGTGATAGAAGTTCTTGTCTTCGTCCAGATATTCCATAGCAAACTGCTGGGCACGCTCGTTACCCATATTGGCAGCCTTGAGCATCCATTCCTTACCCTTAGCGTAGTCAAGCTTCATGCCGTTTCCAGAAAGCATACGCTCGCCGAGGTCGCACATGGCTTCTGTCACGCCAAGATAAACACCTCGCATCAGGTATTCCAAGCCTTTCTTCTCGTCCTTCTCCAAGCCGTATAAGCCCTCGAAGAAGATGACGTTCAGGTCGTGAAGAGCCGTAAGATGGTTCTGATCTGCAGCCTTGTCAAGCCATTGCAGAGCCTCCTGGATATTCACACCCTCGTTAAGAAGGTCACAGCCATAGGCAAACTGACCGTCAGGATTGTTCTGGTCGGCAGAGAGCTTGTGCCAGTGCTTTGCTTTCTCCAAATCCTGAGGCACCTCATCGTTGCGCATGTAGAGCTGACCGAGGTTGAACTGACCAACTGCATCGCCCGCCTCAGCCCAGCGGTGCATCCACTTTACATAATCATCCTTTCGTTCGTCCTGGATGTAGTAGTGGGTTAAGTTCGCCATCGCTTGGACATAACCTTCCTCTGCCGCTTCCTCAAGCCATTTGCAGCCCTTCTCCTTATCCTGCTTAAAGCCAAGACCATTATAGTAACATCCGCCGATATTATTCTTTGCGCGCACATTGCCTTCCTTGGCAGCACGCAGGGAGAGGTCTGCTCCAACGAGCTGATCTTGTGCCAGACCCTTACCTTCTATCAGGTAGAAAGCATACTCAGCCATAGCTTCTACATCGTCTTCATATACGCGCATAAGAACTTCCTCTATGTGCTCAGCCAGTTCTGCATCATACTCCAAAGCCTCAGCCTTCTCGATCAGAGAAGCTACGTCTAATTCTGAATTCTGAATTCTGTTTAGATACTCCAACGCCTTCTCCTTGTTGTAAGGCAGCAGGGTACCTTCTGCGTAGTATTTTCCGAGCAGATAGAGCGCGTCAGGATTGTTCTTCTCAGCAAGGGCTTTCAGTATGACGACAATCTCTATCATATTCTCAAACCAAGCGTAAGGAGTAGCATATTTCACGGCATCATAGCCCTCAAAGCTTGCCCAGATGCTTTTGTTGAAGTATTCCTCAGCCTTGTCAAGATCCTTTTCTACGCATAAGCCTGTAGCATAGAATAGCGTCATGTTATGGAGCAAGTCCGGACGTTCCTCCTTCTCCAGTTCTTTACGGATGATTTCAAGTCCCTTCTGCTCGTCCTTTTCTACGCCCAAGCCCTTTACATAGAACCAGCCTATCATTGCCGTAGCCTCAGTACTACCCTGCTTCTCTGCCAGTCTGGCATACTCAAGACTCTTTTCTATATCACGGTCTTTGCCGAAGAAGTCGCTGCCATGATAGTAAACAGAAGAAACCATCAGCGAAGCGTCGCAATTGCCCTGCTTGCTGGCATCAAGGAAGGTCAGCCATGCAGCCTCAGGATCGTCTATCTTATGCTGCATAACCTTAACCTGAAGGTCAAACACCTTAGCAGCCACGCAGCCTGTCTCTAGAGCCTTTTCAAAGTAGCCAAGCTTAAAGTATTCGCTCTGGCGGTTCTGCGTATATGCCTTCTCATACCATTCGGCAGCCAGATTCTTATCTTTCTGCACACCCCATCTGCCTTCTTCGTAAGCAAGGGCAAGGAAGAACATGGCAAGAGTATTTCCGCTCTCCGCCTGAGGCTTTATGCTCATCACGTCTGCCGTCATCAGTTTGTCGTCCTTTCCACTGCCAAAGAACGAGAACAGCTTCTTCGCGAATGTCTTGTTCTCTGCGCCTTTAGCTTTCAGCTTCTCCGCAGCCTCTGCATCGCCCTGCTCTGCTGCAAGGGCAAGAAGAAACAGAGAAAACTGCTCGTCCTGCTTCTCTGCATATTCATTGCTTAGTCCACTGAGAGCAGGAGCATAGAGCTGTATGGCAGCACATTCTGACAGATGCGTTGCACCGTCAGGATTCTTCTCTATGCCGCCGAACCCATCGCGACAGTAGCCGGCAAGCGTGAACTGCGCCTCTGCACTTCCGGCATCGGTAGCCTTCTCAAGCCAGTCTATTTCTTCATCATATTTATATTCCTTATGAAGTGCCGTGCTGACTTCGTACATAGCATCAGCCTGACCGCCATCAGCAGCCTTCTTGAGCCAGTATTCCGCCTCGGTAGGGTTTTTATCTATCACTTCGCCTTCCATGCACATACGGCTTACCTGATACATAGCCTCTGCATCACCAAGCCATGCCTCCTTTGACAGTTTATTGAACAGAGGGGTACTTGACAGCATAGCGGCATTCTCCCTGTTCTTCCATTCTGCCGTAACCACGCGAAGGGTTCCTATGACGAGGGAGATCTCATCAGCTAAAATAGTCCCCTCAACCTTTCGACTTATTATTCCGCCTTTGTCTATGTAGGCATTGAAGATGATATCGTCAGGTTCGTTGAACTTCTTATAGCCCATAGCATAGAACATGAAGGTGGTTGAGGAGGCAGGAGAGGTCGTCAGGTCAAGCACCTCAACGCCCAGCATGTTATATCCCTCGTATTCACCAATCTCCTTCCAGCGTACCTCGTAGCGGCTGTCTTGTTGTCTCTCCCATGAAATAGGCGAACTGTTCTGCTCTGTAGGCATCTCAAATGATGCCGTAAAAAAGACGTTATAGTTTTCGTTCATAATATTTATGATCTGTTTTTCTGATTACTTTGTCGGTTAACAGTTTCCTATATACAATAAACGTGCCACACCCCACCGGACATCACGTCTGATGGGGAGGTACATTAATTGAAAATGGAAAATGGATATAACCCTTATCTGCGTGGACCATATCCAGGACGATGAGGAGGAGGAACAGGAGCGTTGCCATGATGGTGAACAGCTGCCGGACGTGGAGGAATCACCTCGTAGTGGCCCATGCGAGCATTGCCTCTCCAGATCATCTCTGCACCGCAAGTATGGCAGAAAGTGCGATTGCCATAGCGGTCAATGTGATTGTGACGGCAGTGTCTCCAGTCAGCGTGGTTGTTGTGACGAGCTTCCATGTGTGGAGCAGGAGTAGCGTTGTGCCATGTATTGCCATGAGGATTTGCATTAGCTGTCATTGTGAGAGCTGCAAAAGCGAGAGTCATCATTGTTGCCTTCATAATCGTATAGTTTTAAGAGGTTAAACTTTTTGTTTTGTTGCTGCAAAATTACGACTATTTATGAAGATTGCAAGAAGTCTTTCCCTATTCCGAAAAGTAGTTTCCCTAAAGCGAGGAGGGAAATCCCCAAGCGTGCACTATTTTGTCAAAATCCGTTTCTCTCTTCTTAATATTCAAGGAATTTTAGTGCTGCATCTGTATGAAATAATAATTGATCAACAAGTTCATATACCTTTAGTTCTATGCAGAATGCTACAAAGTATGATATGTCGTTGTTTCTTTTCATACAGTCAACATGATTCGGGTGCAAAGTTATGCTTTTTTGCCCGAAATAACAAATATAATTTGCTATTTCATTTGCAGAGTTTTAATTTTTTCCTAAATTTGCATCCGTAAACTAATCTATTTAGAGGAAAACTATGGCAAAAACTATTGTATCTATTATCTTTACCGCACTGTTGCTCTGCTTTTCTGCCTCTGCATCGGCTCAGCGTATTCAGAACTCTAACTACGGCACTGCCGGCTACATCAACTCCGACGGAAGAATTCAGGACGCTAACTACCGCACCATCGGCTACATCAAGAGTGATGGTCGCGTGCAGGACAGCAGCTACCGCACTATCGGATACATCAAGAGTGATGGTCGCGTACAGGACAGCAGCTACCGCACTATCGGATACATCAAGAGCGACGGTCGCGTGCAAGACGGCAGCTACCGCACTATCGGATACGTCAAAGATGACGGTCGCGTGCAGGACAGCAGCTACCGCACTATCGGCTATGCTAAGGATGTACCCGTGTCAGGTGCCGCCCTGTTCTTTTTCTTCATGAAATAATAATAGTTTCACCAACGCAACTCGCAAAACTTTAATTTATCAATTTTCACTTTTCATTTTTCACTTTTATGAAAAAGATTCTCTCACTCCTTATCTTTATCGCAGCCTGCTGTGCATCATGCGCGCAGCAGACAGACATGAGTCAGTATATGCCGAAACTTAAGAACGGCGAGGTGGCACCAGATTTCTCCCTTCCCCTTTACAATGGCAGCAAGAAAGTCTCACTCTCAGACTTCAAGGGCAAGTATGTCCTGCTCGATTTCTGGGCTTCATGGTGTGGCGACTGCCGCAGAGAGATGCCTATCATGGAAGAAGCTCTCAAGGACTATGCCGGCAAGATAGAGGTGCTCTCCGTTTCGTTCGACAAAAAGAAGGAAGCCTTGGAAAGCTATCTAAAAGACCATCCCGTAAACTATCCAGTGCTCTGCGACTACTCCGCTTGGAAGGAAAGCGATGTCACTAAAGCATATCAGCTCGGCTGGATTCCTACATTCTTCATAATCGCTCCAGACGGAAAGATCGCTGGCAGCGGAATTGACGGAAAGGGACTGAAGGACGAACTGGCACGCATCTTCACCTCTGAAGGAAACAAACTGCCATTCGAGAGCGACACCTTCGTTACCGACAAGGGACGCAACATTACTATCTCCTTCATAAAGCACGGTACGCTGATGATAGACATAGATGGCTCTATCGTCCACATCGACCCAGTTCTCATGTTCGGAACAGACTACAGCAAACTGCCAAAAGCAGACCTCCTTCTCGTAACACACGAACATAAAGACCATTTCGACATGGATGCTATCAGCGCTGTCAGCAAGGACGGAATGAGATTCCTTAGCAATGGTCGCGTATCAGAGATGTCACAGAAGAGCGAGGCCATGCAGATAGGACAGAAGATCACCATAGCCGATAACCTCGCCATCACCGCCACAGCAGCCTACAATAACAGCCCAGGCAAGGAGCAGTTCCACCCAAAAGGCCGCGACGTTGGTTTCATCCTTGAGATTGACAACCTCAAGATCTATGTTGCAGGCGATACAGAGGACATTCAGGAAATGAAGCAACTGAAAGACATCGACGTTGCCTTCCTACCCGTAAACCAACCGTTTACGATGACTCCAAAGCAATGCATCAACGCCATAGAAATGTTCTCACCAAAGATTGTCTATCCGTACCATTACGGCAACACCGACCTCACGACTATAGTAGAACACTTCAAGGGCAATGCCAAAGTGGACGTCAGAATCCGCCAGCTGCAGTAATTATTCCCAATATCTCTCCCACGAAAAAACTCTTTCCCCTATAACACACAAAAAGGATTTCGGAAAAACCCGAAATCCTTTTATGCGGAAGGTGGGGGATTCGAACCCCCGGTACGGTAACCCGTACGTCAGTTTAGCAAACTGGTGGTTTCAGCCACTCACCCAACCTTCCAGGACAGCCTTGAGAAAAGGCAATTCAGAATGTTTGACTTTGGTCTGAATGTGCAAGATTTTGTCTTAGCGGCTGCAAAGGTATAACTATTTTTTGAATAACGCAAATAAATATACGACTTTTTATCTTGAACTATTCATAAATTATAGATAATTATCAATTGTCAATATAATTATCCATTATCAATAATCAATTATCCATTAATATCAGTCGTTCTTTCCTGCCACGATAATCACGAACTCGCCCTTCGGAGCTGTTGTCTTGAAATGGTCTATGAGCTGGGCGAGGGTGCCACGGAGACACTCTTCGTGAATCTTTGATATCTCGCGACAGGTGGCTGCCTGACGGTCTTCTCCAAAAACTTCGGCAAACTGCTGCAAGGTCTTCAGTACGCGATAAGGTGATTCATAGAACGCCATGGTGCGCTTCTCTTCGAAAAGGCTCTGGAGTTTTGTCTGACGACCTTTCTTCTGCGGCAGAAAACCTTCAAAGGCGAAACGGTCGCATGGCAGTCCGCTGCTGACGAGTGCCGGAATGACTGCCGTAGCACCTGGCAGACACTCTACCTTTATGCCTGCCGCTGCTGCCTCACGGGCAAGGAAGAAACCTGGATCACTGATGCCCGGTGTGCCGGCATCGCTGATGAGAGCTATGTTCTGTCCGCCCTTCAGTCGCTCTACGATACCTGCCGATGTGCCGTGCTCATTGAACTTATGGTGCGACATCAGATGGTTCTGGATCTCAAAGTGTTTCAGCAACTTACCCGAGGTGCGTGTGTCCTCTGCAAGTATCAGGTCTGCTTCCTTCAAAATGCGTATGGCGCGAAGCGTCATATCTTCCAGATTTCCTACGGGAGTAGGCACTATATAAAGTATTCCTGCCATGATTTATATTTACGGATTTACTGATTTACAATTTGCTGATTTACTGACCATTTGGTCATTTACGATATATGCTCTTGCTAAGTTATTTAGAAATTTTGTGCAAAAATACACATAATTGTTGTAACTTCCAAAGAAAAATAGTAATTTTGCACGCAATAATGGAAAGAAATAATCAAGGCGAATTTTACAGGCAAGGCCGCATAGAGGTAATCTGCGGCTCTATGTTCTCCGGAAAAACCGAAGAACTGATACGCCGTTTAAAGCGCGCAGAGTTTGCTCACCAGAAGGTTGAAATCTTCAAACCAGCCATCGATGTGAGATTCAGCGAAGAGGATGTGGTTAGTCATGACAAGAAAAGCATCACCTCTACTCCACTCGATTCCTCCTCTTCAATCCTGCTCCTCTCGTCAGACATTGACGTGGTGGGCATAGACGAGGCTCAGTTCTTCGACGAAGGACTGGTGCATGTGTGTAACGAACTTGCCAACCGCGGCGTGCGTGTCATCGTGGCAGGACTAGACATGGACTTCAAGGGCGTTCCTTTCGGTCCGATGCCAGCGCTATGTGCCATAGCTGACGAGGTGTCAAAGGTGCATGCCATCTGCGTGAAATGCGGTGCATTGGCATACATCAGCCACAGACTGGTGGCTGGCGACAAGCGTGTGCTCCTTGGCGAGACTCAGGAATATGAGCCTCTCTGCCGAGCTTGCTACCAGGAGACCTTAAAGGGCTAAAATAATTATATTTTTCACTTTTCATTTTTCACTTATGAGACTTGACGGAAGACGCGAAAGCAACAATGTAGAAGACCGCCGCGGAATGAGCGGTGGCGCAAAAGCAGGTATTGGCGGTATTGGTGGTATCATTCTTATTGCCATAATGACCTTCCTTGGCGGAGGTGACCTTGGCGACGTAATAAATAATGTGGCAGAACAGGGAATGACTGAGCAGGTTGCCACTGACGAAAACTACACTCCTTCTGCTGAGGAGGAGGAACTGGCTTCCTTCACAAAGAAGATTCTTGCAAGTACGGAGGACTGCTGGACGAAGGTGTTCGAGGAGCAGGGCTTGGGCGAATATCGTCCGCCTGTACTGGTGCTCTGCTCTGGCAGAGTTAATACTGCCTGCGGTTCGGCTCAGATGGAGCAGGTGGGTCCGTTCTATTGCTCTGGCGATGAGAAGCTCTATATTGACCTCAGCTTCATGGCTGACATGGAGAAAGACTTCGGCACTGCCGGCGACTTTGCCTATGCTTATGTGGTAGCCCACGAAGTGGGACATCACGTGCAGCACCTCATGGGACATCTGCACCAGAAGAACAAATATTTCCCTCGCGAGACTGAGAATCAGACCAGTGTGCGCACAGAGCTGCAGGCTGACTTCCTTGCCGGCGTCTGGGGATATACGGAGGATCATCTCTTCTCTTCTCTTGAGGAAGGCGACGTGGAAGAGGCTATTGCTATTGCTGCACAGATAGGTGATGACCGCCTGCAGAAGCGCTATCAGGGTCACGTAGATGAAGATGCATTCACTCACGGAAGTGCCAAGCAGCGTCAGAAATGGCTCTACAAGGGTATCACAAGCGGCAAGGTTTCCGACGGCAACACTTACGCCATTCCTTACAACGACCTTTAATTCCTGACTCTTTATGTACGAACCTGGTTTAGACTTAAGAATAAAGGGCGGCAGAATCATCCTCAGCTACAGAGGGCACGAGTATAAGATATGCTCAAACCCTCGGGAGCCGGACATCTATATCTGTCAGGAGGACAAGATACTCCAAACGGTGCGCAACGGTTTCTATACTGAGCAGATACAAAAGATGATCATGCGAGACAAGGAGTTCAAGAGCGTCACAGGCAAGATGATAGGTCGAGAACGGCTTAGTGACGTCCTCGCTTGCGCCATCGACGACGGACGCGAATCGCTTACCTTCGACTATTTGGAAGCGTTCGCATTGCAACGCGACAAGAAGCGACACAATAATTGGGAACGAAATTATGAGCTGCGTAAGGAGGAATTTGTCACACGCCGCAGAGAGACTCTCGGAACGGCTACGAACGAAACACCGAAAGCGCTTGAACAAGACACTGCAAAAAAGGCTCTCGTTACGAAGATGACTAATACCGTGGCTCGGGAAGAGAAGAATCCATCGGACATGATTACCGACGGCGTTCTCGCTTACGGCGTCAATGTAGGTCGATTCCTGTTCAACAATGGCAGGGCTGTTGTCTATGCCATCTCTGACCTTCCGCACATCGGAGCGTCGGATGTGTTCATGACATATCAGATAACCAAGGACTCTTACCAGCTTCTGCTGAAGATGTCTGAGAAGAACCGTATTCCAACTCCTGCCGTGCCTGCAACGATTACCGACGCTTGTCGCATCGAATTCCTCTGCGGTGAATCTGCCTATTGCAAGAGATACTCATTCACTCTGGAGGATGTGGATATGGACCACGTAGAATTCATGAACCAATATGATGTCATGTCGAGCAAGTTCTTCTACCGTGGTGAGGCTGAACGAGAGTTCTATCTTGTGTTCAGCACAGCTCACGACCTTGATGAGTATTATATCCGTGTGGGCGATGAGGAAGGCATTGAACCGGAGAAGCCTCTCGGAACAATCATCGTTCCAAAGGAATACGAGAACTGCTGGATTGCCCAACAGCGCTACTATCTTGACTGGGAAGTGATTGTTGCGCCAGTTGAGGGAAAACACATCAAAGGATACAACGATCCGTACTGGAAACTGCTGAAGGACAACACCGCTGCAGAGATGAACAAACATGCCATCTTCCTGGACCCAGAAGGACGTGTCTTCGCCACTACGCCACTCACGGAACTAGTCATTGCCGAAACCCTTGAAGAGTATCAGCTGATGAGTGAAGAAGCAGTCAGAAGCATGTGCTATCGCAGCGAAATGAGCAGGGCAAGATAAAAAAATTAAAAAAAATCACATTTCTTTGTAACTTTTCTTTTTCTCAATCGTCATCATTATAGAAGCCGATGAAAACAGTCAGTTTCCAGAACGACATATTACCCCTGAAAGACATGCTCTTTCGCCTCGCTCTACGCATCACACTGAGTCGCGAAGATGCTGAGGACGTCGTGCAGGAAACCCTGATAAAATGCTGGAACAAACGCGATTCATGGCAAGACATCGACTCCATACCGGCTTTCGCCACCACAATATGCCGAAACCTGGCACTTGACTGCACGAAGAAAGCAGGGCGAAACAACCGGTCGCTCGACAATACAGAAAAGCCCGCCGCGCCGGAAACAATGCTTCTTTCAAGCGAAGATCCGCACCGCAAGGCTGTCAATGGCGACCGAATGGCACAGCTTCAGAGCATCATCTCCACGCTCCCTCAGAACCAGAGGCTCTGCCTGCAACTAAGAGACTTTGAAGAGAAAAGCTACAAGGAAATAGCTGAACTGCTGGAAATAACCGAACAGCAAGTAAAGACAAACATCTTCAGGGCTCGTCAAACTATTAAGAATCGATTTATTGATTAATAATGATACTGGACTATAAGTACATAGAACAACTACTTGAAGGCTACTTCAATGGCGAGACTACCATTGAGGAAGAGAAGATCCTCCGGGCATTCTTCTGTCAGGATGAACTTCCGGAGGATCTGCTCCAGTATCGTGACATCTTCGTTTATCAGCAAAACGAAACGAAGGAAGACTGTCTCGGTGCAGACTTCGACGCTAAAATCATGGCTCTCATTGAGGAAGAAAAGGACTCTACAGATACTGCTGCAATGCCATTCCTCAAGGTTGTGTTCAAGCGTACAACAAAGGCTCTCCACCCATTCTTCCAGGCTGCTGCCATCGTGGCTGTAGTTATCACCATCGGAAATGCCTCACAGGCCCTCTTCAACAACACTCGCGAAGAACAGCAAGGCGTGGCGCAGATGGAGACAACAAGCGGAAAGAATGTGGCTGACGTACAGAAGGGCGACTCCATCATCAAAGACTCACTCGCCATAATGAACGACTAAGCCCCGCGTCTTCCTTACCCCAACCAAGATTTTTTCTTTACTTTTACTAATACAATCGTGAATAAAAGCGCTGCCCCTGATTGAAGGAGCGGCGCTTTTGGTTTTTGAGGAGGCGAGAGGGGGGTCTTATACCTCCTTATTCTTCACTACAGACTCGTAGTAAGCGAGATAGTTGTCCTTATCCTCGCCTGCCATCCATGCCATTGCAGAACGTGGGTGGTCGTTCTGAGAACCTGTTATCATGTATGGGATGAAGTAACCCCAGTCTATTTCAGCCTTAAGCGGATTGATGCGGTCCTGGATACACTTGATGACTGGCTCCAGCTTATACTTAGGATTCTTCAGGAATGAGAGAAGAAGCTCCATAGGGCAGTTGCCAGCGCCACGACCGATTCCGAGCATAGTGGCATCCAGCATGTTGGCACCTGAGCGGATACACTCGATAGTATTTGCAAAGGCAAGCTGAGTGTTGTTATGACCATGGAAACCGATAGTCTTTCCTGGAAGAGCGTTGATGTACTTCTCCATAAGACTGTGGATGTCCTCTGAATAGAGGCTGCCGAAGCTGTCAACAAGGTAGAATGTACCTACGCGAGACTCTGCCACGTCGGCAAGAACCTGCTCAAGAGCGCGATTGCTGACCTTTGACACAGCCATGAGATTGATAGTAGCCTCATAACCCTTGTCCATCACGTGGTGTGCCAGCTCAATAGCCTTGTCTATCTGATAGTCGTAACAAGCCACGCGGAAGAGATCCACTACGCTCTCATCCTTCGGACGGATTTCGTCAAACTTGATACGGCCGATGTCAGCCATTACTGAAAGCTTTGTGTTAGTGTTGTTGTCGCCTACAATCTCGCGAAGCTCATTCTCGGAACAGAACTTCCATGGTCCGTACTCTGAGCGTGGGAACTGGTCTTCACTACTGATGTAGCCAATCTCCATGTAATCGACACCTGCGTTTACACATGCTGTATATACGTCCTTTACAAACTCCTTGCTGAACTGCCATTTGTTCATCAGTCCACCATCGCGGACGGTACAATCCAGCACCTTGATTTCTTTTCTGTACATATTATCAATTATTGATTTGACGATTTGATTATTTAACGATTGCATTCTTCATTCAGAATTCAGAAATCAAAATTACGCATTATGCATTAGTTTCTTTTCTTCCTCAATAAAATACTCTATAAGCAGGTTGTAGATATTGCCTATAACATCAGGATTGAGTCCCGCTTCCTCAGCCCATTTACGTCGGCTTTCTATTACCGCCGCACGTCTGCCAGAAGCCTCAATGCCTGCACTCGTCTGCTCCTTATATTTCACCACCTCGCGAACATACCCGAAGCGCTCGGAGAGAAGCTTTATTATCTCGGCATCAATGCTGTCAATTTCGTTTCTCACCTCCGTAATGTTCTGACACTGCAGAGGAGCTTTTCTCTTATTGGTTTCTGCCATAATCTTAAGTCTGTTTAGTTTAGTCTTTACAAAGCTAACATGCGTAATTTCCGATTATTCTCTGCAAAATTATGACTTTTTTCCGAGAAAATGTAACAAACTGTAATTAAATCTACCTTTTTCTTGTCTAAACTTAACAATTCTAAATTTAATTCCTAATATTCTATTCCATTTAAGCAGCTTACATTAATGCGCAAATCTTCTCCAGCCAGACCTTGTCCGTCTCATCGAAAGTGTTCAGATACTCACTGTCTATATCCAGTACGGCAACAATCTCCTTACCTTCAAACACAGGCACTACAATCTCGCTCCTCGATGCCGAACTGCAGGCAATATGACCCGGAAACTCTTCCACGTCAGGCACAACGATGGTCTGCTCCTTAGCCCATGATGTGCCGCACACTCCCCTGCCCTTGCGGATTCTTGTGCATGCTATCGGACCCTGGAAAGGACCGAGAATAAGCTCTTCGCCATCCACTCTGTAGAAACCTACCCACCAGAAATGGAATGCATCCTTCAACACTGCCGATACATTCGCCATATTTGCTATGCCGTCCGTCTCAGCCTCAACCATCGACTTAATAGACTCGTAAGCCTCACAGTATTTTTCTTCTTTTGTCATAAAGTAGCTATTTTTCAACTTCTATATAACTAAACCTCATTTATCCACAAGCCGCAAGTTCGTTTTGCATTCTCGACAGCTTTCCTTGCATTCTTTCAATGCTCTTGCTGAGTTGCTTCTTGCGATGCTCGGAATATACTGAGGCATTGTATT
>JAZRYU010000011.1:0-5181 GCA_045600885.1 Prevotella sp. | reverse complement strand
CCTTTGCAGCAAATATGGGACAGTTAGCACTTCTATATCTTTTCCTTCGGGCATACGTTTTGGTATCCATCCCTGTTGACAAGTATGAGAACAGGCGACACGTATTTCCCCGACTGAAAGGTGCACGAGGAAAACACTCAGTAGCAAAGATTTGGCTCGAAACCAACGGAGTGCCAGATGTGGAGATTTACGAGTCGTCGCTCACAACAAAGGAAAACGAACTGCTCGTTCAGATTATACGTGAGAATTGGGGGTACATCGACCAACAACTCACAAAATCATTTGAGGGCATCAAAACAGAAGTGAAAGAAATAAAACTAAAGAAATAAACGATTATGTGCAAATATAAAGATACCAATATAGGAATCAAGAAGCTGAACTTCACCGAGAAGCGAGGCCTGATGGTGGTTTATCTGACAGATGGTCGCGTGGTGATGGTGCCAGTAAACTACTTCCGCGACATTCAGCACATGCCAGTCAAAGAGCGGTCAAAATGGTACATACTTGACGACCAGTATTTCACATTCGAGAACATGTCGCGTGTTTATTCCGTAAAGGATGTACTTAACTATAATATGGTTCAACGATAATCCTTGTGACATAGATTGAAAATAACATAAAGTCAAACCATTACCCCCCAACAGATTAAGTCTTTGCTCAGGCTATCTTTCTATAAACTAATCCGCAAACATCAATTCTTTAACGAGTTTCATATAACTCCGAGAATCTGATGTTTGCGGATGTTTTTGACCCTTATTTCCCAAAATGCTGGAATAGGGCGGTGATAAATGCGTCAAACCATCGGGCAGGGAGAATGGTGTGAAGGAAGCGCATTGAGGCGTTGCCTACTCCGAAGGCATAGCGGGTCTTTGGGTGGCGTGCTGTTGCTGCCTTGCAGACATGCTTGGCAGCCTTCGTTGAGCTGGTCATCAGATTATAAGGATTGCGACGATACATCATGTCGAATACATTAGCCATCCTGCCTGCACGCTCTGCATAAACCGTGTCGTCGGAAGCCTTGCGGAGTTGTTCGGCTGCAATGATGCCCCAGTTGCTGAAGACGCCACCAGGTTCTACTATTGCCACATCAATGCCGTAAGGACGCATTTCCATTCTTGTGGCATCGCTCAAAGCTTCAACGGCATATTTGCTTGCATTATACCATCCGGCGAAACCGAAGGTGATGTGTCCGGCTATGGAGGCCACATTGACGATACGTCCGCTGTGCTGCTCTCGCATATAAGGGAGAACGAGCTGAGTCATGCGAGCCAATCCCATGACATTGACATCAAACTGGCGCTGAGCCTTCTCCATGGTTGTGGTTTCCATAGGACCGAGCTCACCGTAGCCAGCATTATTTATGAGGACGTCAATCCTGCCTTCCTCTTGAATTATTTGATTAACGGCTTCCTTAGCGGAAGTGTCAGAGGTGACATCAAGTGCGATAGGCGTGACGCCGTATTGTCGCAGAGGCTCCATCCTGTCGGTGCGTCTGGCGGCTCCATAGACTTTGTGTCCTCTCTCTGCTAGCATGCGTGCCGCTTCATAGCCAATGCCGCTACTTGCGCCTGTGATAAGTATTGTTAGTGCCATGGGTTATATTCACTTTTATTTCGTCTCCTCTCCTCTTAGGCAATGTGGCAAATTGCCCATGTTACGGTGGTGAGCAACGCAAGCACAACATTTGCCGTGACGAGGACATTCCTTCGGACAAGTGCATTCAAAATACAGGTTCTCTGATACTGTTGATGATCTGTGTGGACAATTCATAATATTTAATTTACAATTTATCTGCGCGCGCAGTTTCCAATAATCCCGCAAGACACATCCCTCCCCGTCCTGTAAGGAAGGGGCAGGGGGAAGGTCTGTTGGGATTTCTATAAGTTCCTGTGTATTACGCTTCCGCTTGCCTGATGAGTGGCAAGGATGAGGACTTCGGCTATCTGTACGTGCTTTGGAGCACTTGCTGCATAGAAGGCTACATCGGCTATGTCTGCACCTGTCAGCGGCTTGATTCCTTTATATACGTTGTCGGCACGCTCGTTGTCGCCATGGAAGCGGACGTTGCTGAAGTTTGTCTCTACGAGTCCTGGCTTAAGGTTTGTTACGCGGACAGCAGACTCTGCCACATCGATGCGGAGGCCGTCGGTGATGGCCTTGACGGCTGCCTTTGTAGCACAATATACATTCCCGCCAGCGTATGCAGCATCACCAGCGACGCTACCAACATTGATGACGTGACCTTCGTTTCGCTGTATCATGCCTGGGACGATGAGGCGTGTCATGGTGAGGAGTCCTTTGATGTTGGTGTCTATCATGGTGTGCCAATCCTCAAGGTCTCCCTCGTATTCTTTCTCCAAACCGAGTGCCAGTCCTGCATTGTTGATGAGTACGTCAATGGTCTGCCACTTATCTTCAAGCGATTCGACAGCCTTCTTTGCTGCCTCTGCATCGCGAACGTCGAACACGAGTGTCTTGACCTGAGTGCCATCAGCTTCTAACTCAGCCTTAATGGCTTCAAGTTTATCCGCGCGACGTGCTGTGAGAATCAAGTTATAACCGCCCTCTGCAAACTTCCTTGCGCAGGCTTCTCCGATGCCGCTTGTGGCACCTGTTATGAGTGCAATCTTTTTCATGATTCACTTTTTTTACTTTGTGTAAACGCCTTCTATTTCAACTACATAGACGGTATGCCAACCTCCGTGTGCGCCATACTGCTTGTCGATAATCTCACGGTCGATGAAGTTTGCTGCCGTCATCTCTGTCTTGAAGAGTTTGCGGCAGTCGAGTGTCATGCGAGATTCTGCGAAGGTCATTGCTCCAGACTCCAGCTTAAGAGGAGTGAGGTTGGCTTCTTTCACCTTATCTGTATCGCGTCCTGACTTGGTTCCACAAAGTTGCAGCGCCTTGCGGTATTCCTCACCATAGAAAGAGAGAGTCACGCGGTCATTCTCCTCAAGGAAACCGTGGGTATAACGCTCGGGACGGATGAAGAGGAAGGCTACAGGCTTGTTCCAAAGGATTCCTACGCCACCCCAAGATGCGGTCATGGTGTTGAACTTGTCTTCTGTTCCTGCGGTAACGAGCATCCACTCCTCACCGATAAGCTTGAATGCGTTCTCTTTTCCGAGAACGCTGATGTCTTGTTTAGTCATATTGATTAGAATTGATTTATTAGTGGAAACGACGCCCCATGGCGTCGTTAGGGAGCGAATATGAAAACGCAGCACGGTATGATTTTGGGTGCAAAAGTACGAAAAAGCTATTGAAAAAGTGGCAAAAAACCTAATTATTTGCAGCAAAAAGCATAATACTGTGTAGAATATGCTTTATCGTCAATTATTTTTGATTATATTTGCAGCCGTATTATGGATAGATTCGGCATTATAATAGAACGTCAGGAGCAGCTGGAGGAGCTGATCAAGGAGTTTGGATTCCTGCCTTTCTTCAGGAATGGGATCCCGGGTTTTTCGATTGAGGAGATGACGCCTCCTGAGCTGCTCTTCGGCGACGAGATGGAGAATGGACCTTGGCAATGGAAAGGTCCTATCATAGGCAACTGGGAGTCGGCTTACGGCAAATTCTTCCAGAAAAAGGCTGGATATGTCAGTCTTGAGTGGTTGCCCGACTTCATGAACTGGCGGCGTTCGCTTTATCCGCTTAGGAAAGAGACGGCAGATGCCCGCCATATCCATGAGGTGCTGGTGGAGAATGAGTCCATGCTGTCGAAGCAGCTGAAGGTGGCGAGTGGTTTTACGCTGAGCAGGAAGAGAACCTCCGTAGCCAACATAAAGGGGGATGCCCCGATCGTGAACAGGAAGAACGGCATGGCGTTTGATGCGCTCATAGCGCAACTCCAGATGGGCACTCATGTCTGCATAGCAGACTTTGAATACCTCATCTCAAAGAAGGGAGAACCATACGGCTGGGGCGTTGCCCGTTATTGCACGCCAGAGGCTATGTATCCCGACCTTTTCCCGCAAATGGCTCGAGAATCCTCGTCCGATAAAACCTTAATCGCGGCTCGGAAATCCTCGCCCTACAGAGAAAATGTAGAAGGACGCACTCCCAAGCAATCTCGGAAGCGCATCATTGACCATTTGCAAACTATACTTCCCGATGTGGACGTGAAGAAGATTGAAAAACTGATTTGATAATTTTTACGGTCTTACCACTGGCAGCTCCTTCAAGCCTTCATCGGCCGATGTGCCACCGTAGAGGAGGTTGTACTTGCCGCTCAGTGCCATCATGCAGTTCGTACGGGTGTCGAACCATGTGAAGGTTTCATCCGTGATGTCAAACTCTACATTTACCGTCTCGCCCTTGGCTACATTTACGCGCTTGAAGCCACGTAGCGTCTTCACAGGACCTTCCTTGTCATCAGGACGTTGCACATAGAGCTGCACCACCTCTGCGCCGTCACGAGCGCCAGTATTGGTCACAGGCACGATGAGCTTCTCCTTGGTCATAGTGCCGTCTGCTTGCATCTTGGCAGGCAACAGCTGCGCATCGCCGTATGCAAAGGTTGTATAGCTCAAGCCATGACCGAAGCAGAACTGTGGCTTATCAGTCATGTAGCGGTAGGTACGACCCTTCATGGCGTAATCCTCGAAATCAGGCATCTGGAGCGTATCTTTGTAGAAGGTCAATGGCAGACGACCCGACGGATTGTTGTCGCCGAAGAGTGTCTCTGCCACTGCCTGACCACCCATCTGACCAGGGTAGAACACTTGCAGCATAGCATCGCAGTTTTCAGCCTCTGGCACCATTGCCATTGCCGAACCGGAACAGTTCACGAAGACGATGCGCTTGCCCGACTTTCGAATCTTGGCAATGAGTTCACGCTGCACTCGTGGCAACTGGATGTCGGTACGGTCGCCGCCCTTGAAGCCCTCAATCTGGATAGGCATCTCCTCACCCTCAAGGCTTGGTGCGATACCGCCCACGAAAACAACCACATCAGCCGGACGAATCTGACGAAGCAATGCGTCATCGTCGAAAGTAGCGGTGTGACCCATATCCATCATCAATGCATTGATATCCTTGCCGCCCACATAGCGCAGTTCAAGGTCATAGCTCTTGCCTGCCTGGACATCGAGCACATAGACAGGTTTTCTGTTGCCACCATATTGACCCAATCGGCCTTCTGCCTCAAATACGACCTCGCCATTGACGAGGAGC
>JAZRYU010000010.1:0-38837 GCA_045600885.1 Prevotella sp. | reverse complement strand
AGATTAGGCGTTAAGATTTGGGGTGGCCAGAAGGTACAGGCAGGTAACATCATCGTTCGCCAGCGCGGTACTCACCACAACCCAGGTCAGAACGTAGGTATGGGTAAGGACGATACTCTCTATGCACTCGTTGACGGAGTAGTAAACTTCCGCAAGGGTCGTAAGGATCGTAGCTATGTTTCAGTAATCCCTGAGACTCAGGCTTAAATCGCCAAGACCATTAGACCTACAAGGCCTAAATAAAACAAATTTTCTTATTCCAAACAAACATAATCCCATCTCCCTCTTCGGGGGGTGGGATTTCCCTTTAATTCAAGCTTGTGCTTGAGAGAGCCTTTAGCTTTTTAGCTTTCAGCCTCAAGTTGAGCTTGCGAAACTTGAACAAGATGGATATTAGAAATATTGCAATTATAGCTCACGTTGACCACGGAAAGACTACGCTCGTCGATAAGATGATGCTGGCAGGAAACCTCTTCCGTGAGGGTCAGGATTTGAGTTCACAGGTATTGGATAACAACGATTTGGAGAGGGAAAGAGGTATTACCATTCTTTCAAAGAATGTGTCAATCAATTACAAGGATGTGAAGATCAACATCATCGATACTCCTGGACACTCTGATTTCGGCGGCGAAGTGGAGCGTGTGCTGAACATGGCTGACGGCTGTCTGCTTCTTGTGGACGCTTTCGAAGGTCCGATGCCTCAGACTCGCTTCGTTCTTCAGAAGGCTCTCGAAATCGGACTGAAGCCTATCGTGGTCGTGAATAAGGTGGACAAGCCTAACTGCCGACCAGAGGAAGTCTATGAGATGGTGTTCGATCTGATGTTCTCGCTCAATGCAACAGAGGATCAGCTTGATTTCCCTGTTGTCTATGGTTCGGCAAAGAACGGTTGGATGAGTGAAGATTTCAATACTCCTACCGACAATATAACATATCTTCTTGACAAGATAGTGGAAGTTATTCCTGCTCCAAAGGTCATAGAAGGAACTCCGCAGATGCTCATCACATCGCTTGACTATTCAAGCTACACGGGAAGAATTGCCGTTGGTCGTGTGCATCGTGGAACTCTCACGGAAGGTATGAACGTGACAATCTGTCACCGTGACGGCACTCAGGAGAAGACAAAGATTAAGGAGCTCCACACGTTTACTGGTATGGGACATGTGAAGACTACGGAAGTAGGTTCCGGCGATATCTGTGCAATAATCGGTCTTGAGAAGTTTGAGATTGGTGATACAATCTGCGACTTTGAGAATCCGGAAGCTATGCCTCCGATCTCCATTGATGAACCTACAATGTCGATGCTCTTCCAGATTAACGATTCTCCGTTCTTCGGCAAGGAGGGAAAGTTTGTCACTTCCCGCCATATAAACGATCGTTTGGAGCGTGAACTTGAGAAGAACCTCGCCCTCAGAGTCTCTCCTTTTGAGGATTCTACGGATAAGTGGGTTGTCTCTGGTCGTGGCGTGCTTCATCTTTCGGTACTCATTGAGACAATGCGCCGTGAAGGTTACGAGCTTCAGGTAGGTCAGCCACAGGTTATCTACAAGGAGATTGATGGCGTGAAGTGCGAGCCGATTGAGGAGCTTACGATAAATGTTCCAGATGAGTTCGCCTCAAAGATGATTGATATGGTGACCCGTCGTAAGGGTGATCTTGCCTCTATGGAAAGTCAGGGCGAACGTACGAATATTGAGTTTGACGTTCCTTCTCGCGGTATTATCGGCTTGAGAACCAACGTTCTGACAGCTTCTCAGGGTGAGGCTATCATGGCACACAGATTCAAGGAGTATCAGCCTTACAAGGGTGAAATCTCCCGTCGTGTAAACGGTTCGATGATTGCCATGGAGGCAGGTGCTTCGTTTGCTTACTCGATAGATAAGCTTCAGGATCGCGGAAAGTTCTTTATTGATCCGGGTGATGAGGTCTATATGGGTGAGGTCGTTGGTGAACATATCCATGATAATGACCTTGTGGTAAACGTTACAAAGGCAAAGCAGCTTACCAATACCCGTGCTTCCGGTTCTGACGACAAGGCACGCATCGTGCCAAGAACTGTTCTTTCACTGGAAGAGGCTTTGGAATACATCAAGGTTGACGAGCTTGTGGAGGTTACTCCAAAGTCAATGCGTATTCGTAAGATTATCCTTGACCATAACGAGCGTAAAAAGGCAAATAAGACTGAAAATTAAGCTTTTCTGCTTGTGTGATGCTTAAAATAAATCAAAAAAATGAAATAAGGCATTTACACATTATAAAAAGAAACAGAAAAACTTTGTCAGTCTCAGAAAAAGTTGTAATTTTGCAGCCGTTTGGAATAAGTAGTTATTAACAATTAGCAATCTAAGACAATGTCAAAGATATGTCAGATTACGGGAAAGAAGGCTCAGATCGGCAATAACGTTTCCCACTCAAAGCATCGCACAAAGCGCAGCTTCGACGTTAATCTCTTCAGCAAGAAGTTCTACTATGTAGAGGAACAGTGCTGGATTTCTCTTAAGATTAGCGCTGCAGGTCTTCGCGTAATTAATAAACTCGGTCTTGATGCAGCCCTCAAGCAGGCAGTTGCTAAGGGTTACTGCGATTACAAAGACATTAAAGTAATAGGAGAATAATCGCAATGGCAAAGAAGGCAAAAGGCAATAGAGTACAGGTAGTGCTCGAATGCACAGAAATGAAGGAAAGCGGTCTCGGAGGTACATCACGCTATGTAACTACAAAGAACCGTAAGAATACTCCAGAACGTCTTGAGCTCAAGAAGTACAACCCTATCTTGAAGCGTATGACTGTACACAAGGAGATTAAGTAATAACAGCTCTAAACACATTAATAAGATATGGCAAAGAAAGCGGTCGCTACTCTCCATGAAGGTTCTATGGACGGTCGCGCTTATTCAAAGGTTATCAAGATGGTGAAGAGCCCAAAGACTGGTGCTTACATCTTCGAGGAGAAGATGGTTCCTAACGAGGCCGTTAAGGACTACTTCAAGAAGTAAAAATGAATGAGGCTGTATTGGCCTTAACCTCTAATAGATATAAAGGAGTTACGTGGCTTTAAAGGCTGGGTAACTCCTTTTGAGTTAAAAAACGTAAGTGGTCAAAAAACATTCTAACACACTATAGATAATGGGTTTTTTCAGTAAGATTTTCAACAGAAACAAGGATAAAGAGCAGAAACAGGAAACTCTTGACCAAGGCTTGGAAAAGACAAAGCAGAGCGTCTTCTCCAAAATAACACGAGCTATTGCTGGTAAGGATAAAGTGGACGATGAGGTACTTGACAACCTTGAAGAGGTGCTCATCACTTCTGATGTCGGCGTAGATACTACTCTCAAGATTATTGAGCGTATAGAAAAACGTGTGGCTAAGGACAAATACGTTTCTACTTCTGAGCTGAACCGTATGCTCAAGGAAGAGATAGCCAACCTTCTGGCAGAGACAGGCAATAAGGATGGCGACGAATGGGAACTTCCAGAAGACCATAATCCATACGTGATCCTTGTGGTCGGTGTGAATGGTGTAGGAAAAACCACTACGATAGGAAAGCTGGCATGGCAGTTCAAGCAGGCTGGCAAGAAGGTTTATCTTGGTGCCGCAGATACTTTCCGTGCTGCTGCCGTAGATCAGATTTGTATCTGGGGCGAGCGCGTAGGTGTTCCTGTCGTAAAGCAGAAGATGGGAGCAGATCCTGCAAGTGTTGCTTTTGACACAATCTCTTCAGCAAAGGCTAACGGAGCAGACGTAGTTATCATTGATACAGCTGGACGACTTCATAACAAGGTCGGCCTGATGAACGAGTTGAAGAAGATAAAGGATGTGATGAAGAAGGTTATGCCTGAAGCTCCAGACGAAGTGCTCTTGGTGCTTGACGGTTCTACCGGTCAGAATGCCTTTGAGCAGGCAAAGCAGTTCTCTGCCGTGACTCAGATCTCCTCACTTGCCATCACTAAGCTCGACGGAACAGCAAAGGGCGGTGTGGTAATCGGAATCTCTGATCAGCTTCAGGTGCCAGTGAAGTATATCGGACTTGGCGAAGGCATGGAAGATCTTCAGCTTTTCAACAGAACAGACTTCGTAAACACGCTGTTTAAGTAAATATGACTATAGATATCATTACTCTCGGCTGCTCAAAGAATCTCGTTGATTCAGAGACACTTATGAAGCAATTCAGAACCATCGGGTTTGACTGTACTCACGACAGTCAGAATCCGAAGGGCGAGATTGTTGTTATCAATACTTGCGGCTTCATTCAGGACGCAAAGGAGGAAAGTATTGAGAAAATTCTTGAGTTTGCCCAGGCAAAAGAAGAGGGTAGAGTAGAGGAACTCTATGTTATGGGTTGTCTTTCCGGTCGTTATATGGAAGACTTGCAGAAAGAGATTCCTGAGGTGGATAAGTTCTACGGAAAGTTCGACTACAAGCAGCTTGCCATTGATTTGGCTGAAAAGCATATTGCGCCAGACGAACGTAAGAATTCTATCTCACGACTTTGCAGCAGCGTAGGTCGTAATATTACAACACCGTCACATTATGCTTACTTGAAGATCTCAGAAGGTTGTGACCGTCATTGTGCTTATTGTGCTATTCCGATTATGACGGGAAAGCATCAGAGTCGTTCGCAGGAAGACATCATAGCAGAAGTGAAAGCACTTGTGGCTGAGGGAGTTAAGGAATTCAACGTCATAGCCCAGGAGCTTACTTACTACGGAATAGATATTGATGGAAAACAGCATATCGCAGAACTTGTTGAGGCTATTTCAGACGTAGAAGGAGTGGAATGGATTCGCTTGCATTATGCTTATCCTACACATTTCCCTATGGATCTGCTTCGCGTAATCCGTGAACGAGATAATGTCTGCAAATATATGGACATCGCTCTTCAGCATATCTCAGACAATATACTCACAAAGATGCGCAGAAATATTGGTAAGCAGGACACTCTGGATCTTATTGAAACCATGAGAAAGGAAGTTCCTGGCATTTGCTTGAGAACGACGCTTATGGTTGGTTTCCCTGGAGAAACTGAAGAGGACTTCCAGGAACTTATTGACTTTACGCGAGAAGTTAAGTTTGACAGAATGGGAGCTTTTGCTTATTCTGAAGAAGACGGAACTTATAGTGCTGAAAACTATGAAGACAATGTCCCTGAAGATGTGAAGCAGGAAAGACTTGATGTGCTGATGGCTTTGCAACAATCTATCAGTGAAGAACTTGCTGCAAGTTTTGTTGGAAAGACACTGAAGGTAATCGTGGATAGAAAGGAAGGAGAGTATTACATCTGCCGTTCAGAGTATTCTTCTCCTGAGGTTGACCCGGAAGTGCTTGTGAAGGCTGAGGATATGACTGTCGGTAACTTATACAGCGTAAAGATTACCGGCTCTGACGAGTTTGACCTTTATGCCGAACTTGCTTAGGAAGGCATGAACAGAAGAAAAAAAGTGTAATGGATAGAAATAAGCTTCTATGAATCATAAATTGTTTATAGATACATTGTCAGAGAAACTCGGATGTTCTGCTGAGGAAACTCAGGAGAATGTTGATATGCTGATAGGCTTGTTCAATGAAAACCTGAAGGAAGGAAATCAGATTAATATCTCGTCGTTCGGGCTCTTTGATGTGCAGATGAAGAAAGAGCAGATAATCGTTGATCCTACGACAAAGAAGAAAATGCTCGTTCCGCCAAAAGTTGAAGTTAAATTCTACGGCAAGTAATTCTCAGAATGGAAAGACTACAAATACGAGAAATATCGCGTCTTTTGGCGCAGAGAAAACATATATCAATAGGTGATGCTGAGCGTTTCGTTTCGGAAATGTTCAGCACCGTTTCTATAGGCTTGAAGGAAGACAAGCAGGTGATAATCAATGGACTTGGAACCTTCAGGATGAATGCTGTTTTAGAAAGAGAAACCGTAAACTTTACTCCTGACAGCGAGTTGGCAGAAAGCGTAAACTCTCCCTTCGCCAATTTTAAGACGGTGGAGATAACAGGTCAGTTGTCAGAGGAAGACATGGCAGAGATTGGCAATAATATCCTTTCGGAAATAGAAAACTACGAGGAGATAGAAACGCCGACAGAAACTGCTGATGAAGAAGATTCCGAAGAAAGACAGGAAGTTGCCGAAGTACAGGATGCTACGGAAGAAGAAACCGCGGCAGAACCAGCCGTAGAACAGCAGGTAGAGGCTCTGACAGAACGTGTAGAAGCTCTTACGGAAACGATAGAAGGCAGAAGGAAATCACGCAGAATCTGGTGGATTTCCATCGCGATACTTCTTTTTGTCGCAATGATAGCCGGAGGGGCTTATTACAGCATAACAGAACGAAACAAGAATGTGGAGCAGGAGCGCATTGCTGCTCAGAAAGCAGCAGAGCTGAAGCATAAGCAGGATTCTATCGACAATGTGAAGAGAATGGAGAATGCCGTTGATCTTACGGATGAGCAGAAACTTCTCATCGTAGGTAAAGGCAAAGAAGGTTCTCCTGAATACCCTTGTTCTACAGACCTTGAAACGGCAAAGAAATTACTTCCGAGAGGCGGATATAAGATTGTCGGAACCGTGAAAATAGTAGAGGTGAAGCCAGGCGAAACACTCCTTGATATTGCCACAGAAAACGGATTACAGCAGGGTGAAATCTACATTCAGGTGCATAATGCGTTAGAAAATGTTAAAGAAGGTCAAAAGATTAGAATTCCTTTGATAGAATTAAAATAAATGTTGTAACTTTGCAGTCGTAAAATTTGTAAAAATAACAGTAAACCAAATAATGGCAGAATCATTAGATATCCGTGCTCTGAATGAAAATATTGAGCAGCACAGCGCGTTCGTCCAGAACCTTACAATAGGTTTGAATCAGACGATAGTAGGTCAGAAGCATCTCGTGGAAAGTCTTATTCTCGGACTTCTTTCCAATGGTCATATTCTCTTGGAAGGTCTTCCTGGTCTTGCAAAGACATTGGCTATAAAGACTCTTTCAGAACTTATTGATGCAGATTTTTCGCGCATTCAGTTTACTCCAGACCTTCTTCCAGCCGACGTTATCGGTACGATGGTTTATTCTCAGAAAGACGAGAAGTTCCAGGTGAAGAAGGGGCCTGTATTTGCAAACTTCGTTCTTGCTGACGAAATCAACCGTGCTCCTGCAAAGGTTCAGAGTGCTCTCCTTGAAGCAATGCAGGAAGGTCAGGTGACTATCGGCAGCGAGACATTCTCACTTCCAAAGCCTTTCCTCGTGATGGCTACTCAGAACCCTATTGAGCAGGAAGGAACATATCAGCTCCCAGAAGCACAGGTTGACCGTTTCATGCTCAAGGTTATCGTGGATTATCCTTCATTTGAGGAAGAGAAACTCATCATCCGACAGAATCTTTCTCGCGAGAAGACACAGGTTCGTCCAGTGGCAAAGGCAGAGGATATCCTTAAGGCTCGTGAAGTCGTAAATCAGGTTTATATTGACGAGAAGATTGAACAATATATTGCAGACATCGTCTTTGCAACCCGTTATCCTGAGCGTTATCAGATGGTAAACCTCAAGCCTATGATTACGTTTGGCGGAAGTCCTCGTGCAAGTATCAATCTTGCGAAGGCAGCTCGCACTTACGCATTCATGAAGCGCAGAGGCTATGTGGTGCCAGAAGATGTTCGTGCCATTGCTCACGATGTTCTTCGTCATCGTATTGGACTCTCTTACGAGGCAGAGGCTACCAATGTTAGCACAGAAGATATTGTTTCTGAGATACTTAATCGAGTACAGGTTCCTTAATGAATTCTCAAGAATTATTAGCTAAAGTACGAAAGCTTGACATCAAGGCTCGCGGATTGTCCAAGAATATTTTCGCAGGCCAGTATCATTCTGCCTTCAAGGGTAGAGGAATGGTGTTCAGCGAGGTTCGTGAGTATCAGTATGGCGATGACATTCGCGATATTGATTGGAACGTCACGGCTCGTTTCCATCATCCTTTCGTGAAGATCTTCGAGGAGGAGAGAGAACTGACGGTCTTCCTTCTCGTTGATGTCAGTGGCTCGCAGAACTTTGGTTTGCATCAGCAGCTTCAGAAGGACATTACGACGGAAATAGCAGCAACAATCGCTTTCTCCGCTATAGAGAATAACGACAAGATTGGCGTGATCTTCTTCTCCGACAAGATTGAGAAGGTCATTCCTGCTCGTAAGGGACGTAAGCATATTCTTCACATCATCCGTGAGATGCTTGATTTTAAGCCTCAAAGCAATAAGACAGACCTCTCCATAGCTTTGGAATCATTGAGCAGAATGGTAAAGGGACGTTCCACGACATTCCTTCTCAGCGATTTCTACGCAGAGCAGAACTTTGAGAAAGCTCTGAATATCAGTGGCAGAAAGCATGATGTCATTGCCATTCAAGTTTACGATAAGTTCCAGCAGGAATTGCCGAACGTAGGACTGATAAAGGTGCAGGATGCTGAGACCGGAAAGACTTCCTATATTGACACGTCAAACCGTGATGTCAGAGCAGCTCATGCCGTGGCATGGAAGCAAAGACAGGAAGCACTTCAGGCTGTTTTCAATAAGTCGAAGGTGGACAATATCTCCGTTTCTACCACAGATGATTATGTCGTAGCGCTGACCAAACTCTTTAAGCAAAGAGCCAAGTAAGCTTGTGAGGTTATCAGTTGAAAAAGCTAAATGAAAAAGTATTTATCCATAATAATATTATCCGTTCTTCCGCTCCTATCATTTGCTCAAAGCGTGAAGCAGGAGATAGATTCCGTAGAGATCTTCATTGGCAGACAGGCACATCTAAAGGTTACTGTAAAGTCAAAGAAAGGACAGAAGGTAGAGATGCCTGTCTTCAAAGAGAGCGAATACATTACTCCTGGAGTAGAAGTGCTGGATAATGGTAAAGAAGAGACAAAGGAGATAGACGGTTCCGTAGAGACCACTCGCGAATACACCCTTACCTCCTTTGATGACACACTTTATTACATTCCGGCGTTAAAGGTAAAGATCGCGGGAAAGGACTATGTCGGAAAGAATCTGGCGTTGAAGGTTCTGACCTGCGAGGTTGATACTGTCCATCCGGAGAATTTCTTCCCACCTCAGGACGTGCAGAATCCGCCTTTTGAAATGTCAGAATGGACTTCTCTCATCCTTCTCTCTCTTCTGGCATTAGTTTGTTTCCTCCTTTCCGTTTATTTCTATAGGCGAATGAAGGCAAACAAGCCGTTGAAGCTGAAGTTCTCTTTCCGCAAGAAGCTTACTCCTTACGAGCAGGCTGTAAAGGATATCGTGACCATTAAGGACAATAACCTCTCTCATTCAGAGAATCAGAAGGAATATTATTCCAACCTAACAGATACGCTCCGTAACTATATCGAAGCTCGTTTCGGCTTTGATGCCAAGGAGATGGTTACATCAGAGATTATAGAGGCTTTGAGCAAGCATGATAAGGCAACGATGATTAATGAGCTCAGACAACTCTTCGAGACTGCCGACCTCGTGAAGTTTGCCAAGTTCCAGATGCCTCTCAACGAGAACGATATGAATCTTGCCAATGCTCTTGAGTTCGTGACAAAGACAAAACCAGAGGAAAAGAAGGACGAAGACAAGAAACCAAAGAAGTCGGAAGAAGAAAAGCAGATGACCCTTTGGCGCCGTATCTACACGGGCATCATAACCGTTTTGATTATCATCGGTTCATTGCTTATCGTTTATGTCGGCTGGTCACTTCTTAACCTTATTTAATAATCTATTTTGGACACTCTGAGCAGCATCCAAGAAAACTTTAATTGATTGAACTTTGAATTTCGCAAATAAAGAATATCTGTTACTCTTCCTGCTTCTCATACCATATATCTGGTATATGATACGCAGTGCAAGGAAATCAGCAACGATGACAGTTGCTGACACTTCGGGCTATTCTAAACTGCCGAAGTCTTTGCGTCAGCGGTTGATGTGGCTGCCAAATGTATTGAGAGTGGCACTTATCTCGCTGCTTATCATCATTCTGGCTCGTCCTCAGACAAGCAGTTCCTGGGGTACAAGAACAACGGAAGGTATTGACATCATGCTTGCCATGGACGTTTCTACAAGTATGATGCTTACAGACATGTCGCCTTCTCGTATTGCTGCTGCAAAGGATGTGGCAGCAGAATTCATAAACAATCGTCCTGACGACAACATCGGACTGACAGTCTTTGCCGCAGAAGCCTTTACGCAATGCCCTATGACAACGGATCATGCAACCCTTCTCAATCTTCTTCGAAGCGTGGGAACGGAAATGGCAGAAGCTGGCGTCATTGAAGATGGTACGGCTATTGGTATGGGCTTGGCAAATGCTCTTTCACGTCTTAAGGATTCAAAGGCAAAGAGTAAGGTTGTCATCCTTCTTACTGACGGAAGTAATAACTGCGGAGAGATTTCACCTCTACAGGCAGCCAAGATAGCCAAGACATACGGTATTCGCGTCTATACTATTGCTGCATACAGCGGAAAGTTGCTGACTGTTCCTGTACAGGTTGGCGGAACGATTCAGTATGTTCACACTAAGGATCAGGTGGATGAGAAATCACTTGCTCAGATAGCCCAAATGACTGATGCTAAGTACTATAGAGCATCAAACTCTTCTCAGCTTTATTCCATCTATAACGAAATTGACGCCTTGGAGAAATCCAAGATTGACATAAAGAAATTCTTACGCAAGAACGAAGCCTATCAGATTCTCGCTCTTATTACCGTTCTGCTCTTGATAGCAGAGGTAATACTTCGCCAGACATGGCTTCGCAGGCTGCCATAAGGTGGGTTCTGCTAATTCCCTCCATAATAAAAGAATATGAAATTCGCTTCACCAGAATACTTTTACTTGCTGCTTCTCTTGCCAGCTTTCATCCTTCTTCGCTTGCTCACTTACTACAAGCGCAGAAAGGCGTTGCATAAGCTTGGCGACAAGGAACTTGTCTATAAGATGATGCCGCAGCTTTCCCTTCTCAGGGAGAATATAAAGTTCTCACTCATCCTTCTCAGATTCTCGCTTCTTGTGGTTCTTCTGGCTCGTCCTCAGATGGGAACGAAGGTCAGCAAGGAAGAGAGAAACGGCATAGAAGTGATGATAGCAATGGACATCAGTAACTCTATGCGAGCAGAAGATGTTGCGCCGTCTCGACTTGACAAGACAAAGCTCATGATAGAGAATCTTGTGGATCATTTCAACAAAGATAAGGTCGGCTTGATTGTTTTTGCCGGTGATGCCTATGTTCAGCTTCCGATTACAGGCGACTATGTCTCTGCAAAGATGTTTATGCAGAGCATAACACCAGAGCTTATAGCTTCTCAGGGAACGAACATAGCAGAGGCTATCGGACTCGGTATGGAGAGTTTCACCAGTCAGGAAGGAATAGGCAAGGCGATTATTCTCATTACTGATGGTGAGGACCATGAAGGAGGGGCAGAAGAGGCAGCGGCAGAGGCTTACAAGAAAGGCTTCAATGTCTTTGTTCTCGGTGTTGGTACAGCGAAAGGTTCTCCTGTTCCTACAGCAGAAGGTGGCTATATGAGGGACAACGAGGGCAATGAGGTAATGTCTTCTCTCAATGAGGATATGTGTAGAAAGATAGCCGAGGCAGGTCATGGCGTTTACATTCATGTAGAGAATAACAACAAAGCACAGGAACTGCTGAACGAGAAACTTGCTCAGTTGCAGAAAGGACAAATGGAAAGTGTTGTTTACAGCGACTATGAAGAGCAGTTTCAGCCAGTTGTCATGCTTATTCTCTTCCTTCTTATCGTAGAGCTGCTCATCTCTGATTCTTCAAATGGATTCTTTACAAAACTCTCACGCATGGCATCAAGAAAGACTCTTGGCAATAATTCCGACCAAGTGAAGATTGGCAATAAGGTCGTAGCGAAAGCTATCCTTCTGCTGCTTCTTTTAGGCGGATTATCTTTTGAGGCAAATGCTCAGAACGACAGACAGTTTATCCGTAGCGGAAACAAGTATTATCGTGCTCAGAAGTACGATAAGGCTGACATTGAGTATAAGAAAGCCTTGGAGCGAAATCCAAATAATCCAGAGGCTCTTTACAATATGGGATGTGCCAAGATGATGCAGGAGAATGACTCTCTTGCTCTTGACTATTTCGATAAGGCTGCACAGCTTCAGAAGGACAAGAAGCGCAAGGCACAGGTATATCATAATGCTGGTGTCATCCTGCAGAATCACAAGGATTACGAGAAGGCTATAGAGGCTTATAAGGCAAGTCTCAGAAACGATCCTACCAATGACGAGACCCGATACAATCTTGCTCTTTGCCAGAAGCTCCTGAAAAATCAGCAGAAGAACCAGAAGAATCAGGACAAGAATAAGGATAAAGACAAGAATCAAGATAAGAACAACGACCAGAACAAGGACAAGAATAAAGATCAGAATAAGCAGAACGACAAGAATAACAAAGATAATCAGAACAAGAATCAGAACAACGACCAGAATAAAGACAATCAGCCTCAGCAGCCAAAGGAGTCTGAACAGGAAAAGATAAACAAGGAGAATGCAGAGCAACTCCTCAATGCTGCAAAGAATCAGGAACGTGCTGTTCAGGAGAAGGTAAAGCGTGCTCAGCAGCAGCGCCAAAGAACTTCAAGACAGCGAAACTGGTAACATTCTCTGACTTCTTCGTTTTCTCAAAGTTTCGAATATCCTATTTGGCAATATAATTTTAATCGTTAATGAAAAGGATTTATTCTCTCTACATACTATTGCTTCTTTCAGTTATAGCTGTTGCCCAGCAGGTTCAGGTGAATGCGCCGAGCAATGTTGCTGCCGGAGATAATTTCCGTGTGGAATATCATGTCTCTTCTGACGATATTTCCGATGTTCGTTTCAACGGAAAGATACCTGAAGGACTTGAAGAGATAGCCGGACCTTACGTTTCCACTCAGTCCAGTTATCAGATTATCAACGGTCATACCTCAAGCAGCAGTAGTGCTCGTATCTCTTACGTATTCTATGCAGCAAAGGCAGGTACTTATACTATTCCTGCTGTCACCGTAAGAATCGGTGGCAAGAACGTTACGTCTCATAACGCTCAGGTGAAGGTAAGTGGAAGTTCCCCACAGGGAGGCCCGCAGTCAGGACCTCATATCCGCAATCCGCAACCGCAGCAGCATCAGCAGTCGGATAATACCTTGTCAAGTCCTGCTCCTGCAAATACATCCAACGTCTTCATCCGCGTTTCTGCCAATAAGAATACAGTCGTAGAGCAAGAGCCTATTAAGCTTACCTATAAGCTTTACACAGCTTCGCAGATTACGGTTCCTTCAGACCTCAAGATGCCTAATGTACAGGACTTTACAATCTATGAGGTGGAGCAGCCGAAGACAGCCCAATGGACTAATGAGACTGTCAACGGCAAGACCTATAAATGTGCTGTATGGAAACAGTATATTGTTTATCCGCAGAGCACGGGCAAGCTTACCGTCCCTGGCAGCAGTGTGCAGATAAACCGTGTTGTTCATCATAATAATGTTGACCCTATTGAGCAGATGTTCAATCCGGGTTCTACTTATCATGAGGAGGAGATGGACATCGCTGTTCCTCCACTCACGGTCAATGTCGTTCCGCTCCCTCAGCGTCCGGCTAATTTCTCTGGCGGTGTGGGTAATTTCAACATGACGGCTGGCATCTCTAAGAATCAGGTAAAGGCAGGAGAGCCTATTACCGTTCGTGTTGGCCTCTCTGGCGTAGGAAACATGAAGCTCGTAAAGCAGCCGACGGTCAATTTCCCTAAGGATTTTGAAGTCTATGATCCTAAGGTTACTGACAACACCCAGAATACCAATTCCGGAGTGGAAGGCAGCATGACTTACGAGTTTATTGCCGTTCCGCAGAACAAGGGTAACTATACAATTCCTGCTGTTGAGTTTACATATTACGACACTCAGACCAGCGGTTATAAGACCATCAAAAGCTCTGCGATGACGCTTAAGGTGGATGAGGCTGACGCATCATCTTCTTCATCGGAATCATATCAGGAGGAACTCCGAAACTCTGATATTTATTCCATCAAGCAGTTCAAGGAGATAGAATTCCATAACAACGACAGCTTCTTCCTCTCCGTAGGCTACATTATTATAATGCTCCTGCTGCTCATCACGTTCTTCGTCTTGCTCTATATCTTCCGCAAGCGTGCTTTGGAGCGTGCTGATGTTGTCCGCATGAAGGCAAATCGTGCTAATAAGGTAGCCTCTAAGAAACTCCAGAAGGCAGCTATGCTTATGCATTTGCGCAAGAAGGACGAGTTCTACGATGAAGTTCTTCGTGCTCTTTGGGGATATGCGGCAGACAAGATAAACATTCCTGTGGAAAGCCTGTCTAAGGATAATATCCAGGAGCAGTTGCTTGACCATAACTGTAATTCTTACTCTGTAGAGAAGTTCACAGACGCCATTTCCGAGTGTGAATATGCTCGATATGCTCCGTCGCAAGATGAGAAATCAAGTATGAAGAATATCTATGATATGGCTGTTACTGCAATAACTGAGATCGAAGAATCGCTGAAGGTGCAGTCAAAGTCGGGAAAGTCTCTCTCTCTGACTCTTATCCTTGCTTTGAGTATGTCTTTTGCTTCACTCTCTTCTCGTGCTGCAACAACTATCGAGTCGGCCAATACCGCATATCAGTCAGGCAATTATCAGCAAGCCATCACGCTCTACGAGCAGGCTCTGAAGGGTGGTGACAGTCCTGAGCTTTACTATAATCTTGGCAATGCCTATTATCGCACAAACCAGATTACCAAAGCTCTGCTCAACTATGAGAAAGCCTATCTCTACAATCCGTCAGACGCTGACGTGAGACACAATCTTGACTATGTTCGTCTGAAGACTGTTGACAAGCAGTTACCTGCTGCCGATCTCTTCTTCGTTTCGTGGTACAAGAGCCTTACCTATCTCTTCTCTATCTATGGTTGGGCGGTTGTCTCCATCGTGCTTATCCTTCTCAGCCTTGCCGCTTTCCTTGTCTATCTGTTCACGCCGAACATCCTTTTCCGCAAGATAAGTTTCTGGGCTACTCTGCTCTCGCTCATCCTTTTTGTGTTGAGCATAGTTTTCGCTCTTCAGCAGTCTTATCTTATAAATAATAACAAGGGAGCCATCATTACCGCAAAGGAAGCTGTCATGAAGAAGACTCCAGAGGCTGGTAGTGAAGATGTGGCAACAATCCACGAAGGTACACACGTTGACATTATCGATGATGCAATGAGGGATTGGAAGGAAGTTGAACTCCCTGATGGTAAGACCGGTTGGGTGAAGGCTGATCTCTTTATTCGTATCGTGAATGAAAAGAAGTAATTATGACTGTAGATATAAAAATAGCAGACTATAACTACAATCTTCCTGACTCTCGCATAGCGAAGTTTCCCGTAGCTGAGCGCGACCACAGCAAGCTTCTCGTTTACAACAAGGGAAATATTCAGGAAGATGTCTTCTATAATATTGGCAACTATCTGCCAAAGGGCGAACTCATGGTATTCAACAACACCAAGGTTATCCGTGCTCGAATGCATTTCCGTAAGGAGACAGGTGCTCTCATTGAGATATTCCTTCTTGAGCCATACCTTCCTGCCGACTATGAGCAGATGTTTCAGTCTCGCGGCAAGTGTCAGTGGCTCTGTCTCATTGGCAATAAGAAGAAGTGGAAGGAAGGCGAGCTTAGTCAAAAGCTTACTGCGCCTTCTACGCAATCCGCCAGAGTTCCTTCTACGCAAGCAGCACCTGTTCTCGAAGCGTCAGCTTCGGGCATAGTCACCCTCTCAGCCCGCTATATCGCTCCTCACGCCACGGCTCATATAGTTGAATTCTCGTGGCAATCATCTCCCCTCTCTGTGGAGGGGGTGGAGGAGGTCAGTTTTGCTGAGATTGTTGACCTTGCCGGCGAACTCCCTATTCCTCCTTATCTCAATCGAGACACGGAGCAGAGCGACCTTACCACGTATCAGACTGTCTATTCCAAGATAAAAGGCTCTGTGGCAGCACCTACGGCAGGACTCCATTTCACTTCGGATGTCCTTTCCCGTCTTGATTCTCTCGGCATTGAGCGCGACGAGGTTACACTCCATGTCGGTGCCGGAACATTCAAGCCTGTTAAGTCAGAGAATGTAGCAGACCATGAGATGCATGCAGAGCATTTCGCAGTCCGTCTTTCCACTATTCAGAACCTCATCAAGCACGACGGAAAAGCTATTGCAGTGGGCACAACCTCAGTCCGCACTCTTGAGAGTCTTTATTACATTGGAGTTCAAATTTATAAAAATGCAGAATGCAGAACGCAGAATACTGAATCAAGCTGCGCACCAAATAATTCTGCATTCAGCATTCAGAATTCTTCATTAGAATTTGGTGTTTCTCAGTGGGAGCCTTATCAGCCAGAGGCTAATGACGTGTCTCCGCTTGATGCCCTCAAGGCTATAGAGAGCTATCTTCTTGAGAATAATCTTGACACTCTTCTTGCTTCCACACAGATTATCATTACGCCGGCAGGCTATGAATATAAGATTGTGAAGCAGCTTGTGACTAATTTCCATCAGCCTCAGAGCACGCTCCTTCTTCTCGTGTCAGCCCTTATTGGAAACAAGTGGCATGAGGTCTATGACTATGCTCTCTCTCACGATTTCCGATTCCTTTCCTACGGCGACAGCTCTCTGCTTATACCTTAGCAAAAGGATTTACAGTCAACGTCAATGTCAAAGTCAACGCCAATGTCTAAGTTAAAATATATTTTCTTTCTTTCATTTCTGTTCTCTTGTCCTCTCCTTCATGCTCAGACCAAAGTAACCGTTAAGGAAGCCAAGGCCTTTGTTGAGCAGGTTTATGAACAGCTCCGTCAAGACGAAGCACGAAACTACGGTCGCTTCTTCTCTGCCGACTTCCGCACGCTTGATGCCCTGACTTGTTCCGAGAATTTTCTTCAGGTTCAGGGTGTCTGCCGTACCTGGTATCCGTGGACAAATGGCGAAGTTTTGGTGGCAGATGCTCAGGAGATAAAGGTTAAGAAGACAGTGAAGGTTGACTACAATACTGTCTGCGTAATGATGCAGGTGAAGGATCCTGCTGTCCATAAAGAGCGTGAGACATTCTATATCGTTGTAACACGTCAGAGAGGAAAACTCGTTGTAGATGATTTCCTCAACGACCTCCTGAAACGTCAGAACGGCACTTACAACCTTAAGTACACCAGCACCAAGAGCCTGATGCAAGGCTGTATCAACGAATATAATAAAAAGCGGTAAGGCAATCATTTGCCATTCGTGAAGCCTCTTTGGCGCAGTTTAAGAAAGTAGGGCGAGGATTTCCGAGCCGTTTGCGGGAATAAAACCTAAAACGTGGCTCGGAAATCCTCGCCCTACATTATTTATATTCTACAGAAGATATCCTTCCGTTAATCTCTTCTACCGAATATTCTGAGCAGATAGAGGAAGAGGTTGATGAAGTCAAGATAGAGAGACAGAGCACCGAGCACAGCATACTTCTGAACGCTTGGGTTATTCTCGTCAGCCTCAAGGAACATCAGCTTGATCTTCTGAGTGTCGTAGGCTGTAAGACCAACGAAGATGATTACGCCAGCGTAAGATATAATCAAATCCATCATACCGTTGCCGACAAAGATGTTTACGATGGTAGCAATGATCAGACCGATGAGAGCCATGAAAAGAATCTTGCCCATGCCGGAGAGGTCCTTACCCGTAGTGTAGCCGTAGAGAGACATTGCGCCGAACGTTCCTGCCGTGATGAAGAATGTCGTAGCAATGGAGCTTGCTGTATAGGCAAGGAAGATGAACGACATCGTAAGACCGTTAACCACCGAGTAGGCAATGAAGAGTAGGGTAGCGGTGGTCAGAGACATCTTGTTTATGCCAGCAGAGAGCCATATCACAAGACCGAACTCAGCAATAATAAGTCCCCAAAAGAGAATACTGTTGGTGAATACAGCTTCCAAAATGGCTGGTCTTGAAGCTGTGAGCCAGGCAGTCATACCTGTGATAACAAGAGCGAGGGTCATCCATGTATAGACCTTCTTCATGAGGGCAGGGAAGGAGCGTGCAATGACGTTTTCGCGCTCGTTCACCATTTGATTAAACTGTGAGTAATCCATTGTTATTTTTGTTGTTTTGGTTTATTTTCATGACAAAGTTAGTAACTTATTTTGAATTTTCCGTCTTTTTTAAATATTTTTTGTAATTTTGCGCCAATATTTAACATAAAATCCCTCTTCTATGAAAAAATCATTGCCCGAAAACGCCTTTACAGAGTTGAAAGAAGGCGAAGAGTACGAGCCGATAATGTCGGCAGACAAGAACTATCCTGAGGTGAATGCCTGGTCCGTGACGTGGGGTATTCTCATGGCTGTGCTGTTCAGTGCAGCCGCTGCCTATCTAGGATTGAAGGTTGGGCAGGTGTTTGAAGCTGCCATCCCAATTGCCATTATCGCCGTCGGAGTGTCCAGTGCCACTAAGCGCAAGGGAGCTCTCGGTGAGAACGTCATCATCCAGAGCATTGGAGCCTGCAGCGGTGTTGTCGTTGCTGGTGCCATCTTCACCCTGCCTGCCCTTTATATTATCCAGGCAAAGTATCCGGAAATTACCGTAAACTTCTTCCAGGTGTTCTTCTCTTCACTCCTTGGAGGTATTCTTGGCATACTCTTCCTGATTCCTTTCCGCAAGTTCTTCGTAAAGGATCAGCATGGCAAATATCCGTTCCCTGAGGCAACAGCCACAACGCAGGTTCTTGTTTCTGGTGAGAAAGGCGGTTCACAGGCTAAGCCACTCCTTATTGCCGGACTCGTTGGTGGTATCTATGACTTCCTTGTCTCTACCTTTGGCACGTGGACAGAAGCTTTTACCACTCGCGTCATTGCCGGCGGTTCCTTCCTTGCAGAGAAGGCAAAGCTGCTCTTCGGCATCAACACAGGTGCTGCTGTTCTCGGTCTTGGCTACATCGTGGGCTTGAAGTATGCTGCCATCATCTGTGCCGGCTCAGCCCTTGTCTGGTTTGTCATCGTTCCGCTCATGCCTTTCCTCGGCGACCAGCTTCTTGAGACGCTCAATCCTACCTTCTCTGTCGTTGCTCAGGGTAGCGTGGCAGATATGCAGCCAGAGCAGATCTTCAAGACCTTTGCCCGTCATATCGGTATCGGAGGTATCGCTATGGCAGGACTTATCGGCATCGTAAAACAGTGGAGCATCATCAAGGGCTCTGTCTCGCTTGCCGCACGCGAACTGAAGGGCAGTCAAGGTCAAACTCAGGGTCAAGGTCAAAGTCAAAGAACTCAGCGTGATATCTCGATGAAGATTATCGCCTTCGGTGTGATCTTTGCTCTTATTGCTACGTTTATCTTTTTCTATACAGGCGTAGTAGAGTTCAATCTCCTTCATGCCATCGTAGGACTCCTTGTCATTGGCATTATAGCCTTCCTCTTCACCACCGTTGCAGCCAATGCTATCGCCATCGTTGGTTCTAACCCTGTTTCGGGCATGACGCTCATGACGCTCATCCTCGCTTCTGTAATCATGGTTGCCGTAGGACTCAATGGCTCTGCTGGAATGGTTGCAGCCCTCATCATGGGCGGTGTTGTCTGTACAGCACTTTCTACTGCAGGCGGTTTCATTACTGACCTTAAGATCGGCTATTGGCTTGGCACGACACCAGCAAAGCAGGAAACGTGGAAGTTCCTTGGCATTCTCGTCAGCGCGGCAACTGTTGGCGGCGTGATGATTGTCCTCAACAAGACTTACGGCTTCGTCGGCGACAATGCTCTCGTAGCTCCTCAGGCAAATGCTATGGCTGCCGTTATCGAGCCGCTGATGAGTGGCACGGGAGCACCTTGGTGGCTCTATGCCTTCGGCGCACTTCTCGCCCTCATCCTCAACTATTTCAAGGTTCCTGCCCTTGCCGTAGCTCTCGGTATGTTCATCCCTATGGAACTCAACGCACCGCTCGTCGTTGGTGGTGCTATCAACTGGTTTGTCACAACACGCTCAAAGGATGCAGAGATCAATAATCAGCGTGGCGAGCTTGGCACACTCATTGCCAGCGGTTTCATTGCCGGCGGAGCTCTTATGGGAGTTGTTTCTGCAGGTCTGAAGTTCGGCGGTTTTGAGTTTGATGCTTCCGGCTGGCTTGCTAACCCTCTCAGCGAGTGGCTCTCTCTCGGTGCATACCTTATCCTCATCACATACTTCATCCTCGCTACAAGGATAAAGAAATAAAGTTGATTCTGTTGTAGGGCGAGGAAATCCTCGCCCAAAATCTAAAACAACTCGCGCAGAACATCGAGCGACTTCATCTCCGGGAAGTCCGGAATGTGCAGACGGTAGTAATGGATCAATCGGTCGGTGATGCGGTTGCGCTGACCTTTGTTGAGGAGAAATAAGTGCATGTTTGCGAAACTCATGCGTAGCAGATTGACAATGACTGCCGACTCTTCACGCGAGAGATAGTCTCTGTGTGGCGGTATGATGTCTGTGAAGCATGCTTCGCGCATGTCAAAATAAGATGTCTGCCGATATTCGTCCGTGTTTGGCGCCAGTCCTAAGAAGAGGGACACGCGCATGATAAGCACAAGATGGAAATTGGCAAAAGACTCCTCCACAACGTCAAGCCACATGAGCGATTGGCGCAGATAATCGTAGAGCGGGACGTTGGCAGGTTCGTTGCGTGTGGCATAGCGAATGAACTCTGCCACGAAAAAACCGATGGAGAGCTTCAGCGGATTGTAAAGGAGGTCGGTATAGGCATAAGCGATGTCGAGGGTGGAAATCTTCCGGCGATGCTCGTCAAAGACTACGCTTACGATGGTTAGCGGCTGCATGCGACGGTTTGTGACGAACGACATGCGACCATGTTCGCGAGAGAAGAGTTCAAGCATGAATTTCTTCTCGCGAATAGGGAACGAATATATGATTATTGCCTCTGTTTTTTGCATTTCGGTGCAAAATTACATAATTTTAATCAAATAAGAGCAAGAAAAAGGATTTTTTTGCAGAAAATATTTGTTCAGTTGGTAAAAAACATATACCTTTGCACCCGCTAACCAAGCAACGGTCCCTTCGTCTATCGGTTAGGACGAGAGATTTTCATTCTCTAAAGAGGAGTTCGACTCTCCTAGGGACTACCAAAACAAGCGCATTGCAACGCGTGGGAAACGGCTACTCCGAACAAGAGTAGCTTATTTTTTACCAAAGCATTTCGGTGCTGGAAGCGAAAGATGCCATGGTGCAAGCGATGCCACTCAATCATTATTATTAACAACTTTAAAAACAAGTTCTAAAAAAGATGGCAAATCACAAGTCTTCTCTTAAGAGAATTCGTCAGACTAAGGTCAAGACTGCTCACAACAAGTATTACGGCAAGACAATGCGTAACGCTGTTCGTAAGCTCCGTGCAATGACAAACAAGGAAGAGGCAGTTGCTCTCTATCCAAAGGTACAGAAGATGCTCGACAAGTTGGCTAAGAACAACACTATTCACAAGAATAAGGCTGCCAACATCAAGTCTTCTCTTTGTGCTCACATTGCAAAGCTCTAATCTTAGAGCACAATTGTAAGAGAAATTCAAAAACTTACAAAGCTATAAAGGTTGTGTTTCTAAGGAAATGCAACCTTTTATTATTTTTACAGTTACTCCTTAACCCTAATAGATGAACAACAGCTCTGCCAATACTCCTGACCGTAACGCCGTTCACTGGTATGTGACTCGTTGCCATAATCGTTCCTTGAGTAAGGTGCGACAGCTTCTTGCGGCAAAGGGTAAGGAAGTCTTCGTGCCGGAGTCTTACAGGATAATTGTGGTTAAGGGCAAGAAGGTGAAGCGACTGTTGCCTGTGTTCTCGGATCTTGTCTTCGTGAAAGAATCCTACAATGAACTAAAACGCCTGATGGAGCAGGAGAGCGTGCCCATGATATTCTATTTCTCCCACACGACGCATGTTAAGGACGACGCTATATGGGTAAAGGACGGCGAGATGGAGGTGTTCATGAAGGCAACGCACATGTATGACCGCAATCCTGAGGTGAAATATTTCGGCGAGATACAGTTCAAGAAGGGAGACATGATAAAGATCATAGACGGTCCGCTGGAGGGTGCCGTGGGACATCTGGTGCAGATAAAGCGCGGGCAGAAGAAGCAGCTTGTGCTGGAGCTCTCGAACATGATAACCGTAAACCTTGCTATCGATAATCATGATCTGATAGAGAAGATGATATAATATACTATTGATAATTGATAATTAATCGGCGCAGCGCTTTAACTTTTAACTTTTAATTTTTAATTTTTCACTTTTCTTTTCACTTATTATTGCACGCATTGCAGATGCCCTTTATGACGAAAGAGGCAGAGAGAGGAACGAAGCCTTCGGGCATGGAGTAATTTTGGAAATTTATGTGATTTAGACAGAAGGTCTGCTGACATTTCTCACAGAAGAAGTGTATGTGTGAATCGTTGTGATGGCATTCCGTCTCACTTTCGCAAAGCTCGTAAGAGAGTGTGCCGCGTCCGTCTTGGAAGGCATGAACAACGTCATGTTCCAGAAACAGAGTCATGGTGCGGAATATGCTGCTCTTGTCCATACCAGAGAGTCGCTTCTCAAGGTCGGAAAGGTTTGCCGGTGCAGAGAAACGAAGGAGTTCCTGTAGCACGAGAATGCGATTAGCAGTAGGCTTGATGCCCTTCATTATCAGTCGCTGTTCAATGTCGTTCTGCATATTGTCTTATTTTTCGTCGCAAAGTTACAAAAAATAATCCGTTGCGGCAAAATTTTAGTCGCATTTTGATGAAATTTCTTCTGTTCAGGACAAATGCTTTTTACTATAGGGGTAGGTAAACGTACAAAAAGAATACGAGTCGTATTCCTTAGGGAAACGACTCGTAAACCTTAGGGAGACGATGTGTAAACCTAAGGGAAATATTATGCAAGTGTTTGCTTACTGGTGAGCGTCGCGGAGGAGGTCGTTGACGGTCTTAACTGGGTTGAAGGTCTCGAGTGGAACTTCAACGAAGATTGTGTTCCAGTCGCTCATAGCACCGTTCCAGAGTCCTGGGAGTTCGAGTGCCTGTAGATCCTTGCCGTTCTTTGACTTCTGTGAGATGAAACCAGTAGTCTTGTCAACATACTCTGGGAGATTGAACTTCTCGCCCTTATAGTCCTTTACTGCGCAAACGAGGTCAACTGGGTTGAAATGAGTGCCCTTTGTGAACATCTCCATGTATTCCTTGTTTGACTTGTCAATCTGGCTGCTCTCAAGAATCTGAAGGCTTACTGTGCCGTCTTGATTGTATGTGTTGAAAGGACCGCCACCAGGCTCGCCTACGTTCTTAACAACACCGCAGACACGCATTGGACGATTGAGCTTGTTCTTCAGATAGATTACGAGTTCTGCGTCTTCAAGTTCCTTGATGTCCTGCTTGCGGCAGCAGAGGTCGTGCTGTACGAAGCGGATGATTTCCTCAATCTGCTCGTGAGTATATTTGCCACCTTCGAGGAGTTCGAGGTAAGCGAATGCCTTCTTCTGAAGGTCAACGAGGATGCCGGCGATAATCTGCTTGTAGTCAGTTGTTGGCTGCTTCAAGCGGTCTGGCACTACGTTGTCGATGTTTTTGATGAAGACAACGTCAGCATTGATGTCGTTGAGGTTTTCGATGAGTGCTCCGTGACCACCCGGACGGAAGAGAAGTGTGTCGTCTTCATTGCGGAATGGTGTGCCATCAGGAGCAGCAGCGATGGTGTCTGTAGAAGACTTCTGCTCAGAGAAGCTGATGTCGTAAGTGACGCCATACTTGTCAGCATACATCTGCTGCTTGTCTGCCACGCGCTGCTTGAAGAATGGGAGGTGCTCGTGAGAGACTGTGAAATGAACGTTTGCCTTGTTGTCAGAAGAAGCATAGAGAGCAGCTTCTACGAGATGCTCCTCCATTGGTGTGCGAGGGCCTTCTTCGTAAGAGTGGAAGAGAAGCATACCCTTTGGCAGCTGACCATAGTTGAGCCCTTCCTTTGAAAGCATGTTGAGAGCAACAGCCTTGTAGTTGCCTTCAGCGATGAGTGCGTCAACTCCCTTGCCATTATTCTGCTGGCAGACAGCATCAAGAGCATCAAAGAAAGCGAACTTGTGGATGTCAGCGAAATACTTCTTCTCAAAGTCGGAAGTAGGAACGTCGTAGTCGGCAGTAGTAAAGGCGAAGATGTCCTTGAACATACGAGAAGCGGCACCTGAAGCTGGCACGAACTTAACGACCTTCTTTCCTTCAGCCTTGTAAGCCTCCCACGCAGCGATGTACTTCTGCTGTTCTTCTGCTGTAGGTGCAACGATTCCGTGCTCAATGCTTGCAGCAGAATCTAACTTAAGATAAGGGAATCCAGTCTTGAACTGGTTGAGCTGGACTTCGATCTGCTCTGGCGTGATGCCTTTCTGAGCAATCTGTTCTAAGTCTTTAGGAGATAGCATAGTGTTTATCTGGTTTTGGGTTTATAGTTTTAGGTTTTGGGTTTTTAGAAAGAATGTGTTTCCGAGTGCAAAGTTAATTGTTTTATTTAAAAAAACAAAAAGAAAAGGCAAAAAACTGACTTCTTGCCTTTTCTTTTTATATAATTTGTAACAAATTTAGGGAATTATATGGATATTGTCCCTAACAAATTCATTATATAGACTGCTCTACGTTCCAGACGAAAGCACGGAGACCGAGAAGTGGGTTGTCATGGTCTATCTTCTGGAGACGGTCGAGAAGTGGCTGCACGCGGTCTTCTGGACAAACAGTGATGATGGCAGAGTTTGTAGAAGGCCATGCGTGTGAACCAAGGTGAGGCTCGCCTGTCTCGCTGCCTTGACCTGCTGTCTGAGGAAACATTGTGTAGCCTCTGCAGAGTGAACGGCTAAGGGCTTCTGTGACAAGCTCGCTGAGTGCCTGGTCGAATGTGATGAATACTGACTTTAACATCTTGTGGATTTACGGATTTACAGATTTACTATTAACTTGACGATTTGATGACTTTTAATTATCAATTGTCAATTATCAATTCTTTAGAACTGTTCTTCGCTCTTATGCTCCTTCCAGTAAGCATCGAGTTTGAGCTGCTCCTTGAACTTCTTACGCTTGTTCTTCACGCCGACACCACCGAAGATGCAGAACATTGAAGGAACGTAGATAAGTGTCATCACTGTAGAAACGAGCAGACCACCGATGATACTGATACCCATTGGTCGCCACATCTCGGAACCAACACCATGGCTCAACGCCATAGGGAGCATACCGAGGATAGTGGTGAGCGTAGTCATAAGTATAGGGCGGAGACGGCTCTTTGCTGCTGCTGTAGCGGCGCGGAGAAGTCCGTAGCCACGTTCGCGGAGAAGCTGAGTGTAGTCGATGAGCACGATACCATTCTTCACCACAATACCGATAAGCATGATACCACCGAGCATAGACATGATGTTGAGGTCTGTGCCTGTAATGGCGAGCGAGATAGCTATACCGCAGAATGCGAATGGCACGGAGATGATGATGATGAACGGATAAGTGAGTGACTCAAACTGTGCCGCCATCACGATGAAGACGAGGAGGATGATGATGATACCGAGAGTTCCGAGGTCGCGGTTAGAATCCTGCTGATCCTCGTAAGAACCTGCCACCTGAATAGTGACACCCTGAGGAATGTCCATCTTCTTATATATATCACGTCCGGCTTCTACACCATCAGAGAGGGCATATCCGTCGGCAAGTACACCGCTAACGGTTACGTAACGCTGACGGTCCTTACGCTCGATTGTAGGAGGAATAGAGCTTTCTCTTACAGAACCGATGTCCTTCACGCGAATGAGCTGTCCGCGACCATTAGGGATAGACATGTTCTCAATATCTTCAATGGAAATACGAGCTGTTGGCTCAAAGCGAACCTTAACGTCGTACTCGTCACCGTCCTCACGGAAATAAGTCATCTGAGAACCAGTGATACAGTTGCGTACATAGCCTGACGCTGTGCTGAGGTTGAGACCCTGCTGAGAGAGCTTCTCACGGTCGAAGTCAACAACAACCTCTGGTTGGAAGTCTGAGCGAGAGATTACACACTCAGAGATTTGTGGAAGCTCACGGAGCTTGCGTGCAAGTTCCTCGGCGAGATCGCGAGTGACGTCAAGGTCGTAACCGTAGATCTCGAAGGTAGCTGTTGACTGGCCACCCATACCGCCGCCACCACCGCCAAGCTTAACCTGATACTTGGCAAGTTCTGGCATGTTCTTGAGGTCGGCACGCATCTCGTCACAGATTGTGGCAAGTCCCTTCTCACGCTCGTTACTCTTGACGAACTGCATGTTGAAGGAAATGATATGAGAACCGCTGGTAGAGAGAGAAGCGAACGTGTTGTTGTCGCCAGCCTGACCTACGGTGAAGTTAGTGTTCTTGAGGTCTTTGCCGTAGCGATCCATCCAAAGCTTGGTGAGATTCTTTGCCACTTCCTCAGCCTTCTCCACACGAGTACCGATAGGCAGTTCAAGAGACACGCCGACACGACCAGAGTCGTTGGCTGGGAAGAAGTCTGACTTGATGTTGAAGATGGAAACGATAACAATAGTCAAGACGATGAAGCCGGCACAACCCATAAGGATTGTCTTACGATGGCGAACAGCCCAATTGATGCGTCTTTCATACCAGTTTTCAAGTCCGTCAAGCGTCTTGCTGATAGGTGTGTAGAACTTCTTGAAGAATCCGCTCTGCTTTTTCTTGAGCTTAAGGGTGAGCGAACAGAGCATTGGAGTAAACGTGAGGGCAGAAACCGTAGAAACGGTCATGATGATACACATCATCCAACCCAACTCCTTGAAGAGCACACCAGCCATACCCGAAACGAGAGTCAGCGGGAAGAACACGGCAATCATGGTGAGAGTAGAAGCGATAACGGAGATAGCCACCTCCTGAGTACCGTGCATTGCAGCCTGTTTAGGGTCTGCTCCACGCTCAATATGCGTCGTGACGTTCTCCAATACCACTATGGCGTCGTCCACAACGTTACCGATGGCAATAGAGAGACAGGCGAGTGAAATCATGTTGAGAGAAGAGCCTGTGCCATAAAGATAAATGAACGATGCGATAAGCGACATCGGGATGGTGATGACGATAACGACTGTAGCACGCCAACGACCAAGGAAGATGAACACGACGAGAGCCACGAAGATCATGGCGTACATGATGGTCTCTTCGAGTGAGCTGACGGTGTTCTTAATATTATCAGATGTGTTTACGATGACACCGAGTTTCACGTCAGAAGGAAGATTCTCCTGAAGCTCAGGTATCATGGAGAGAACCTTGTCGGAGATGGCAACTGAGTTTGCACCAGACTGCTTCTGTACGACAATCATGGCACCCTGCTTACCATTGGTGAATGTGCGCTGAGCACGCTCCTCAAGGTTATCTTCAATGCGGGCAACATCCTTCAGGCGGACAATCTTGTCGCCCTGAGAAGAGATGATGACATTTCCCATCTCCTGAGGGTCATCGAACTCACCTTCAGTACGAACGGTAAAGGTCTGAGAACCAATATCTACGGTACCGTTTGTGATGTTCATGTTCTCGGCAGCAATGGCAGAGCTGATGAGGGCTGGGGAAACGTGGTAAGCCTCCATGCGGCGTGGATCAAGATAGATGTTGATTTCACGCTCAGGAGCTCCTGAAATACTAACCGAACCAACTCCATCGACACGAGCCAACGGATTGGCTACAGTCTCGTCAAGAATCTTATACAAAGCCTTCTGCGACTCCTCTGCCTGAACAGAGAGCAGGAGGATAGGAATCATGTCGGTAGAGAACTTGAAGAGCACAGGCTGATTAGCATCCTTTGGAAGCATGTTGCTGACCATGTCGAGTTTGTCGCGAACGTTGTTCGTAAGCGCGTCAATGTCATAGCCGAACTCAAACTGAAGCGTGATGACGCTGACGTTGTCGCGTGAGTTTGAGGTGATATGCTTCAAGTGCTCAACAGCGTTGAGGGTGTTCTCAAGAGGTCGAGTGACGTTGTTCTCGATATCATTTGCCGAAGCTCCGTTGTAGTATGTCATCACCATAATGGTGTTAGTCTCGATATCCGGCATCAAGTCTATAGGAAGCTTGATGAACGAGAATACACCGAAGACGATGATTGCCACGAAGCAAAGGCTCGTCATAATCGGTCGCTTGACCGCTCTTTCGTATATAGTCATGTTTATTTACAGATTTACGAATTTACAGATTTGCGAATTTTCAATTATCAATTCTCAATTTACTTAACGACCTCAACCTTCTTTCCGTCGGCAAGTCGGCTCTGACCTGCAATGACAATCTTGTCGTTAGGTTTTACGCCACTCTTGATTTCGTACATATTGCCTACGTGACGGCCAAGCTCAACCTTCTGGTAATGAACGGTGTTGGTAGATGGATTGAGGACGTAAACATAGCGATCGCCAGCACCCATCTGCTTTACAAGAGCATCGTCAGGAACGACAACGCTGTTTGTGTAGTCGAAGTTGAGTTCTGCACGAGCGAACATACCAGGACGAACAGCCTGATCAGGGTTGTTGATAGTAACCTCTACCTGGAATGTGTGAGAAGTCTGGTCGATGGTAGGATAAACGATAGTAACCTTACCGCCGAAACCTCTCTCCTCGTAAGCGTCAAGACGGATGCTCACTGGCATGCCTACCTTCACCTTCTTATAGTAAATCTCGTTTACGCTGAGAAGAAGCTTCACTGGGTTTGTCTGCTCAACAGTAACAACAGGTTGTCCGCCAGTCATGTCGCCAGCATCGTAGTTGCGAGCTGTAACATAACCGCTGATAGGGCTGATGAGCTTGTTGTTCTCAGACATAGAAGCGCTCTGAGTGTGGAGACCCTTGAGCTGTGCCTGCTGAGCAGCAATTGCAGCACGCTGAGCCTTAAGCTGTTCGCGTTGTGCCTCGAGAGCACGCTGCTGAGTCTTGAGCTGAAGCTGAACAGCTTCGTTCTCTGACTTAGAGATACCGCCAGCCTTATAGAGCTGATCCATACGGTTTGCTTCAATCTTAGCCTGAGCCACCTGAGCCTCTGTGGCACGAACGCTTGCTACCTGAGCCTGATAAGAAGCCTCCTGACCAGCAATGGCAGACTGCTGACTCTGAATCTGCATGCCAATCTGGCTTTCGTTAGTGACATCGAGAAGGGCTACAACCTGACCTTTTGCTACGCGGTCGCCAACGTCAACAAGAATCTTGCGGATACGCATAGGAGCGTTTGGCGCAATATTGTTCTTTACGTCGCTCTGTACTGTAGCTGTGTATGTCTCCGACTGACCAACGTTTTCTGTTGAAACGGAAACAACCTTTACCTGTGGAAGCTCTACAGCCTTTACCTCTTCCTTCTCTTTCTTACAAGAAGTGAATACGGCGCAGAAGCAAAGGGCTGCAATTGATAATACTTTAAGTTTCATATTTCTTTTGTCTTTTATTTCTGTTTAATTTGTGGAGGCTTACTTGAGGTAAGTTTCGCGTCCGAGAGTGTAGTCGAGATCAGCCTTGCTTACAAGGAAGTCGTAGATGCTCTGGCTGTAAGTGAGCTCTGCCTGAGTGAGAGCTGTCTGGCTCTGGTTGAGTTCGAGAACAGTACCGTTTCCCACCTCATAGCGCTTTGTAGCAATTTCCACAGCCTTGCTTGCCTGTTCAATAGCGAGCTTGTTTGAGTTAGCCTGGTCTATTGTGGAATACATATTGCTGCGATAGCTTGCCACAGCCATGCGGAGCTGGTTGATGGTGTTCTGGCGAGTGTCCTGGAGCTGGAGGAGCTGAAGCTTATTGCTCTTGAGCTTTGTGAAGTTGCTTGCCTTGAAGATAGGAATGCTTACAGCAATGGCAAGTGAACTGCTTGGAGAGTAATTGTACTTGAATAAGTTCCAATTTTCGTTAGACATTGACTGATACTGACCAGTGAGCTGGAGACCAATTGTCGGCATGAAGTTTGTCTTTAGGATGCTTCTTGCATGACCGAGCATCTTCTCGCTATAGTTCAGCTGACGAAGACCAGTGTTGTTGTCAAGCTCCATATTTAGTGTGAACTCATCTTCCACCTTAAGGCTTTTTGAGTAGTTGTCAAGGTCGTCATTAATGTTGATGTTAACCTTTTCTGTTACTCCCATGAGCACCTGGAGCTGAAGGAGAGCAAGCTTAAGACCAGTCTGAGTGCTTACGAGAGAAGACTTCATAGAACGCATCTGGACAGAAGCCGAGAGCTGGTCATATTCGCTGACCTTGCCAACCTGATACTTTGCATCAATTACGCGATACTTCTCTGCTGCTACGTCGTATGCTTTCTGCACAACGTCAACGCTGTTCTTTGCAAGAAGAGCGGCATAATAAGCTTTTGTAACCTGCTTGATAAGGTCGAGTTTGCTGCCGCGAGCTGCTTCTTGAGCAAGAAGAATGTCATCCTTTGTCATCTTCATATTTTGATAGATGGCAGGCGCGAATACGGGAAGTGATAAAGTGAGAGAGCCTTGTGCGGTTGTTGTACCGTCCATACCCATCTTGAATTTACCCATACTTGTACGGATCTCTGCAACGGTGATGGAGTGGGAGAGGGCAATCTGTCCGTCAAGAGTAGGAAGGAGGTTCTGCCATGCTTCCTTGTCGGCAATCTTCTTGAGCTCAATGTCTTTTTCTGCTACTCTGATTGTAGGATTCTCTTCCAATGCGATGCTGATGGCCTTATCGAGAGTAAGGTCAAGCTTAGGTGCATCCGATGAGACTTCAGTCTGGGCGCTAACGGCTATTCCAGACGAGAGTAATAGTCCCATCAAAAAAGTCTTTAAGTTGTTTTTTAGTGTCATACCCTGTTTGTTTTTATTGTCAATCTTCGTCCCTTATATATAAAATATATACATTTCGGCCGGTTGGTTGTTAGAAAACTTTTTGCGTATAAGAAAGTTTTCGGCTGCAAAGTTACAACATTTATTATTGTTTTGTTTCAAAAAGTTGGAAAAATTAACAAAATTTAAGCAAATATCAAGATTAATTGGACAAAAGATTGAAATATGTGAAAAGTAATGTGAAAAAAGAAAGCCCAATGACAATGCAAGGCGATGTCATTGGGCTATGTGGTGGAAGAAGGCTGTTTATCCTTCCTGTTGCTCGGGAACGTAGTTGTGAAGCTGGTTCAGCATTTTGATTGTTGCCTTGATGGCAGCTTCAGTCTGGTCGGCATCAAGTCCTCTAGTTCGGACTATTTTTCCGCCTTCAAATTCCCAAGTGATGACTGTCTGAACAAGGGCGTCTGTGCGACCGCCAGGAGGAATGGAAACGGTATAGTTAGCAAGCCAAGGGAATTTTCTGTTTAGTTTGTCCTTATAGACATGTCTGATACAGCGTACAAAGGCGTCATACATACCGTCTCCGGAACGCTGTTCTTCGTAGATCTTTCCTTCTATTTCAAGCTTAACCGCTGCAACAGGCTTGAGTCCGTAAGCCGTTGATACCATGTAACTTACGAGCTTTACCTTCTCTTCTGGAGTGTCGTGCTTCAATACGTCGCTGACGATGTAAGGAAGGTCTTCCTGAGTAACGATTTCCTTCTTGTCGCCAAGTTCTGTTATTCGCTTTGTAACCTTGAGAGTCTGTTCTGGTGTCAGTTCAAGTCCGAGCTCTTCAAGGTTCTTCAGGATGTTTGCTCTTCCTGAGTTCTTGCCGAGAGCATATTCGCGCTTACGACCGAAACGCTCAGGATGGAGCGCGTTGATGTAAAGCCCGCCTTTATTGTCTCCATCAGCATGAACGCCAGCAACTTGGGTGAAGACATTGTCGCCGATGATTGGCTGGTTCGGTGCTACAGGAATGCCAGAATAGCTTTCTACCATTCGGGAAATCTCGTTGAGCTTTTCTTCATTGATGTGAGTAGAAACGCCAATCTGGTCTTTCAGGATAACTTGAATACTTGCCAAAGGTGCATTTCCACAGCGTTCGCCAAGTCCGTTAACTGTTACGTGAAGACCCTTTACACCAGCCATAACAGCTGCGTGAGAGTTTGCTACGGCAAGGTCGTAATCATTATGAGAATGGAAATCGAAATGCTCTGAAGGATAGCGACTTACGACATCTTTAATGAACTCCATTGTGCGTAAAGGATCAAGGATGCCGAGAGTGTCAGGGAGCATGAATCGCGTGATAAGTTTTGTTGGCGTGAGCGTGTCAAGCATCTGATAGACATACTCTGGCGAATCCTTCATTCCGTTGCTCCAATCTTCCAGATAAAGGTTTACTGTCAGGCCTTTTGACTTTGCGTATGTAGCCTCGTCGATGATGCTTTGGAAATGTTCTTCTGGAGTCTTCTTGAGCTGAAGAGAACAATGTTTCAACGAGCCTTTGGAAAGGAGATTTATGACTGTTCCGCCGCAATCGGCAATCCAATCTACCGACTTGTGTCCATCGCAGAAGCCGAGAACCTCTATGCTTTGCAAACGGTTTATCTGCTTAGCATAGCGGCACATCATACTTACGGCTTCTTTTTCGCCATCGGAAACGCGAGCAGAGGCAACTTCCAGACGGTCGATATTGACATCGCGCAGAAGTTTTCGCGCCATCATGAGTTTCTCATGTGGCACGAAAGAAACGCCGCTGGTCTGTTCGCCGTCGCGGAGTGTAGAGTCAAGTATTTCTATGTATTTCATCAATATTTACGAATTGCGAATGATGCTTTATGCATTATTTTGCTTCGTAAGCTTCAATCTTGTCCTTGTTTGAAAGGAGGAAGTCAATGTCGTCGTAAGCGTTTTCGAGACAATACTTCTTGTATGAGTTGATTTCAAACTTTTCGCTGTTTCCAGTAGTAAGGTTTGTAACAGTCTGATTAGGAAGGTCAACCTTCACTTCTGCATTAGGATTTTCAGCTACTGTAGCGAAGAGTTCCTGCTGGAATTCCTTGCTTACAATAACAGGAAGTACGAAACAGTTGAGGAGGTTGTTGCGGTGTATGTCAGCGAAAGAAGAAGAAATAACTACGCGAATGCCATAGCCTGCGATAGCCCAAGCTGCATGTTCGCGAGAAGAACCTGAGCCCCAGTTTGCACCACCGATTATGATTTCACGATTACCCTTAGAAGGTGTCTCGTTGAAAGGTGCCTGGTTCATGATGAAGTCAGCAACAGGAGTACCATCAGCATTGTAACGGATGTCGTGCATGAAAGCATCGCCATAGAACTTAGGATCGCGAGTGGTGAAAGCCAGGAAGCGAGCAGGGATGATGTTATCTGTATTATTGTTGTCAATTGCGATAGGGAGGCAAGTTGACTGAATGATATTAATTTTTTCTGCCATTTTTCTGTAGTGTTAACCAACCATTAATGGTTGGGAACGGTGGGTGTTAGAGAGTGTGTTTTGAATCTCAAATTTAAAGCTTTCTAGGGTCTGTAATGACACCTGTGACAGCAGAAGCAGCCACAACGAGTGGAGATGCAAGGATAGTGCGAGCACCAGGTCCCTGACGACCTACGAAGTTACGGTTGCTTGTAGAGATTGAGAGCTTGCCAGCAGGCACCTTGTCAGGGTTCATTGCGAGACATGCTGAGCATGAAGGGAGACGGAGTTCGAAACCTGCCTCTTCAAGAATCTTGTCGATGCCTTCGTTGATAATCTGCTGACGAACAAGCCATGAACCTGGAACGAGCCATGCGACAACATTCTCTGCTTTCTTTTTGCCTTTCACTACAGAAGCGAATGCGCGGAAGTCTTCGATACGACCGTTAGTACAAGCGCCGAGGAAGCAGTAGTCAACAGGTGTGCCTTCAAGTTTCTGTCCTGGCTCAAACTGCATGTATTCGAGCATAGCGAGGAACTGTTCCTTCTCTGCTTCACTCATGCCGTCTGTTGTTGGGATGCACTCGTCGATAGCGATACCAGCACCTGGGTTTGTACCGTATGTGATGCGAGGAGCAATGTCGGCAGCGTTGTAAGTTACCTCCATATCAAAAACAGCGTCATCGTCGCTCTTGAGCTTCTTCCATTCCTCAACAGCCTTGTCCCAATCTTCGCCCTTAGGAGCATACTCACGACCCTTGAGATACTCGAAAGTTGTTTCGTCTGGAGCGATGATACCAGCGCGAGATCCCATCTCGATAGAAAGGTTAGAGAGTGTGAGACGACCTTCCATAGACATGTTGCGGATAGTAGAACCAGCATATTCCACTACATAGCCAGTTGCACCGGAAGTCGTCATCTGTGCCATGATGTAGAGGGCAACGTCCTTTGCTGTAACGCCTGGCTTGAGCTCGCCTTCGATGTTGATGCGCATGCTCTTTGGCTTTGCCTGAAGAATACACTGTGAAGCGAGAACCTGTGCAACCTCAGATGTACCGATACCCATAGCGAGAGCACCGACAGCACCGTGAGTAGAAGTGTGTGAGTCGCCGCAAACGATAGTCATACCAGGGAGAGAGAGTGCCTTTTCAGGACCTACAACGTGGATGATACCGTTGTCCTTTGTGCCCATTGTGAAATGCTTGATGCCAAACTCCTCGCAGTTAGCCTTGAGAGTTTCCACCTGCTTCTTGCCGATAGGGTCGTTGATAACTTCCTGCTGGTCAGAAGGAGTGTTGTGGTCAGGCATAGCAATAACGTGGTCAGGACGGAAAGCCTTGATGCCCTTGTCACGGAGTGTGTCGAAAGCCTGTGGTGAAGTCACCTCATGAGCATAGAGGCGATCGATATAAAGCTGGGTTGGGCCGTCTTCAACGTTCTGAACAACGTGCTTATCCCATATTTTATCAAAAAGAGTATTCATTTGCTTTTGTTTTTGAGTTTTTGAATTTTATTAAAGCCTCAGCGTCAATACAGGGGAACAGTAGTTAATATTGGATGGGGCTTTTACATCTTATTTATACAATCAATATAAGCCTCAACGGAAGCGGTAACGATGTCTGTGTTTGCACCGAAGCCGTAGAAGATCTTTTCAGCGTGCTCAACCTGCATGTGAACCTTACACATATCGTCAGAGCCCTTTGAGATTGCCTGAATAGTGAATTCTTTAAGAGTCATATCACGCTTGATGATGCACTTGAGAGCCTTTATTGCAGCGTCAACAGGACCATTGCCGGAAGAGGCAGCCTCAAAGTTCTCATTGCCGATAAGCAGACCGATGCTTGCTACAGAGCGAACTCCCTTACCAGTAGTTACCTGGAGATAGTTGAGCTTGACATTATGAGAAGCGGCACGGTCAGCGCCTGCGAGTACGAGAATGTCATCGTCAGTAACTTCCTTCTTCTTGTCTGCAAGCAAGAGGAACTCCTTGTAGAGCTGGTCGAGCTTTTCGCCTTCCACATCAACGCCATTGACAGCAAGACGATGCTTCAAAGCAGCGCGACCAGAGCGGGCTGTGAGTACGATAGCATTATCGTCGATACCAACTTCCTTTGGATCCATGATTTCGTAAGTGGAAACGTCCTTCAGCACGCCGTCCTGATGAATGCCGGAAGAGTGAGCAAAGGCATTCTTGCCCACGATAGCCTTGTTTGGCTGAACAGGCATGTTCATCAAAGAGCTTACCATGCGTGAAGTAGGGTAGATCTTTGTTGTGTTGATGTTTGTCTCAATGCCAAGGTCTGGGTGAGTCTTGAAAATCATTGCCACTTCTTCAAGTGATGTGTTTCCGGCACGTTCGCCGATACCGTTGATGGTAACCTCAACCTGACGAGCGCCTCCGAGCACACCAGCTACGGTATTTGCAGTAGCCATGCCGAGGTCGTTGTGGCAGTGAGTAGAAAGAATAGACTTGCCTGCTGCGAAAGCGTCAACATGCTCGTAGAGATAGGCAATCTTCTCTTGATACTCGTTCGGAACGCGGAAACCAGTTGTGTCAGGTATGTTACAAACTGTAGCACCAGCCTTCGTTACAGCGTCAATTACGCGAGCAAGATATTCGTTGTCAGTACGACCTGCATCTTCAGCGTAGAACTCAACGTCTTCAACGTACTTCTTTGCGTATTTGACAGCAGCAACGGCACGTTCGATTATTTCTTCGCGTGTAGAATTGAACTTATACTTGATGTGAGAATCACTCGTTCCGATACCAGTATGGATTCTCTTGCGCTTAGCATATTTGAGAGCGTCAGCAGCGCAGTCGATGTCCTTTTCTACGGCACGAGTGAGGGCGCAGATTGTAGGCCATGTCACAGCTTTGGAAATCTCTATGACAGAGTTGAAATCTCCAGGGCTTGAAATAGGGAAACCTGCTTCAATGACGTCAACTCCGAGCTGTTCAAGCTGCTTTGCTACTTGGATTTTCTCAATAGTATTGAGCTGGCATCCAGGCACTTGCTCTCCATCACGGAGTGTTGTGTCGAAAATAAAAAGTTTATCAGCCATATTTAGTTTTTGGTTTTTCTGAATTTAAAATTAAGTTATAGCCCGGTCATAGGGTCTTTAAAGGTGAACTCAGCAGTGGAAATGGTTTTGATGAGGTACATTTTCTTCTTCTGCAGTTTGTTCATCAGTTTCACGAACTTCTTGTTCAGTTTCACCTTGTTGCGGTCGTAGATGATGGCGCAAGTAGGATGCTCTACGCCCTGCTTCATCATGTAGTCTTTTAGCTGGTTAGAATAGACAGCTCGCTTAGAGAGGAAGCCCGTCTTTCTGTCAACATTTGCCACAGGAATAGCACTTATCTCAGTCAGATAGACTACGGAATCATTCAGCGAAGTGGCATAGCCGAAAGCATGCATGTCTGCAACAATCAGCTCGTCCTTGCTCTGTGCAGAGAGTTGCAGGTGAGAGAAGGCGAATAGAGCTATGAGTAGAATCAGATGTTTCATTAAATTTAATAATGTGTAGTTTTAATATACTAATCAGGACAATAAAGAGAAATCAGTACTGACGAATGATTTTCTTGAGTTTTCTAAGCGCTTTATTTCTTATCTGCCTTACGCGTTCACGCTTGAGTCCCATTTCGTCGGCACATTCCTGCATTGTCATTGCCGCACAGTTTATACCGTATAGGGCAGAAATGACGGTAAGCTCTCTTGAATCAAGCATCGCAATGCTGTCCAAAAGAGCTTCCTTTACTTCCTGCGTAAGAACGAGTTCATCCGTAGCGGGATCGCCGCTACGGATAAAATCATCTTGTCGTATGTCGTTTAAGTATTTCATATAGGGGATTACTGAGCCAATTCAATAGCGAAGTATCCGCGCTTACCAGTAGGGAAGATACCCTTGAGATAAATAACAGGTTCCTTGCTTGTTGAAGCCTGCTTGACGGCTTTCTGAAGGTCCTCTTCGCTTGTTATCTTGTTGTCATTGGCACTGATGATGATAAATCCGGCAGGTACACCAGCGTCCTTCATAGAACCTTCTCCAACCTTAGTCACCTTAAGACCGTAAGCCAGTTCCAGTTCCTCCTTCTCGTTGGCATTAATTGGTCGGAATGTTGCTCCGAGGATGTCAAGCTCAGCATTCTTTACAACCTTTGTGTTGCCCTGAGCATTGCGTAGAGTGATTTCCTTAGAGATGGTCTTTTTGCCACGCATATAAGTGAGAGTAACCTTATCACCAGGACGCTTTGTAGCAAGGATTTCCTGAAGTTCGCTCATTTTCTTGACAGACTTACCGTCAATCTTTGTGATGATGTCATCCTTTTCGATTCCAGCCTGAGCAGCAGCACCGTTCTCCATAACCTCTTCTACATGGATACCTTCCATGGTGCCAACCTCAACCTCTTTGCCCTGAGCCTTCATAGCATCGTAATACTTGTTGACGTCAGTACCAGATATTCCGATTACAGCGCGCTGAACAGTACCGTACTGCTTGAGGTCTTCTACCACCTTATTCATGATTGTAGTAGGGATGGCGAAACCATAGCCAGAGTAGCTGCCAGTCTGAGAGTATAGCATGGCGTTGATGCCTACAAGTTCTCCTTGAGTGTTCACAAGGGCACCACCAGAGTTTCCAGCATTGATGGCAGCGTCAGTCTGAATAAAAGATTCAACACCGTTAGCGCCAAGAGAACGCGCCTTAGCACTTACGATGCCGGCAGTTACTGTGTTGTTCAGTCCGAGAGGGTTACCTACGGCGAGAACCCATTCGCCAACCTTCAGCTTGTCAGAGTCAGCAATCTTTATTGCAGGAAGATTCTTTGCGTTGATCTTTATGAGAGCAAGGTCTGTTGACTCGTCACATCCGATGATCTTTGCTGAATATTCTTTATTATCATTCATCGTTACGGTGAGTTCGTCAGCGCCAGCCACGACGTGGTTGTTAGTTACGATATAACCGTCAGCACTGATTATAACACCAGATCCTGCGCCTTCCTTCTTAGGAGTCTGTACCTGACGCTTTTGCTTGCCGCCATTACCGCGACCGAAGAAACCTCCGAATGGGTCGAAGAAGTCTGCGAATGGGTCGCTTTCCACTTCTACAGTCTGAATCTTTGAGTTTTGCAGGAAATGGATGTAAACCACTGATGGCAGAGCTTTTTCAGCAGCATAAGTCAGGTCAACGGCGTTTCCTGGAGCTGCGGCGTTGTTTGCGGCAACATCGTTTGCGCTGTGTGTGGCTGCGCAAGTGTTTGTGAAGTTTAGTGCCAGGCTGACAGCAGCGATAGCTGTAGCGATGAAAGAAAAGATATTAGCTTTTTTCATGTTTTTATTAGTTGTACTAATTTCCGCCTGCAGCGTAAAAGCTAAAGCCATCCGGCACAGGCATTTTTGTTAATTTTTCATTTTATCTTATTTTTCGTCTTATATTAGTGAGGATCGGGGCACGGCAGGTCGCGTTGACCATGCCGTTAAAACCCCTTTCCAATCTAATCATGCCGAAGAAAATCTCCGACGCAGCGATAAGCAAGGTTCCGACTC
>JAZRYU010000009.1:0-3379 GCA_045600885.1 Prevotella sp. | reverse complement strand
TATCTCGTGGACGTCAAAGGTTTGCAGCTGCCTACATGCTGCTGTTGCGGTGGATAGTTGACTCCATTAACCATAAACTTTAAACCATAAACTTTTCAACGAAATGATACAGACATTTGCCGATTGGCTTATCTATGACCTCATTGGTCTTGATGCTTCATCGCGTCTCGGCGAGGCGGTCAACTTCTTCGTCTATGACTCGCTGAAGATTGTCATGCTGCTCTTCCTCATCAGCATCGTGATGGGCGTCGTTAATGCGTATTTTCCAATAGAACGTCTGCGCAACTACCTGACTGCGCACAAGATGTACGGTTTCCAATACCTTGTGGCGAGTATCTTCGGAGCCATCACTCCGTTTTGTTCGTGTTCCAGCATACCGCTATTCATCGGTTTTGTGAGGGGCGGCATTCCGTTGGGAGTAACCTTCGCCTTCCTTATTACTTCACCTCTGGTCAATGAGGTAGCCGTGGCTATGTTCCTTGGCACATTTGGCGTGAAGGTGACAGCCATCTACGTGGTATGTGGCATACTGATGGGAGCAATAGGAGGTTTCGTTTTAGGGAAGATGAAGCTTGAGCGTTATCTTTCGCCTTGGATCATTCAGATGCAGCAGATGCAGATGCAAGCCGATGAAGAATTTGAAGCAGAACACGTTCCATTCATGAAACGCTTACCAGCCATCGCGAAAGAGGCACTCGGCATAGTTCGTGGAGTTATCCTTTACGTCCTTCTTGGTATCGCCATCGGAGCCGGCATACACGGTTATGTTCCCGAGGATTTCTTTGCCGGCTTCATGCAGAAGGCAGGTGTCTTTGGTGTACCGGCCAGCGTGCTCATAGCCGTTCCGATGTATGCCAACGCAGCAGGCATCGTTCCTGTTGTGGAGGTGTTCGTTGCCAAAGGTATTCCTCTCGGTACGGCCCTCGCATTCATGATGTCGGTTGTAGGACTTTCACTGCCAGAGGCTACTATGCTCAAGAAAGTCATGACATGGCGACTCATTGGCATCTTCTTCGGCACCGTAGCCTTGATGATAATGCTGCTCGGCTGGACGTTCAACGTGATACTATAACATTTTTCAAGTTTCGCTGGGCTCAACTTTCAAGGAAGTTAAAAAGGGGGTCACGGATAAATTCCGTGACCCTCCGTCACCTTTTCCTACTTTCACTTGTTGTTATAGTGAATCGGTTCAAAAAAGTAACATGAAGTCTAACTAATAAAACAAGAAAAAGAATATGTACAGTCACGACATTACAGCCATTCTCATTGTCTTAGGAACAGCCGTTATCCTTCCAATCACCATTGTTTTTCTTACATCGAGAAGAAAAATGCAATCAGAAAGGAACAGAAAAGAAATCATCCTTGCCGCTCTTGAAAAGAATGCTGACATCAACATTGAGGAATTGGTCAAAAAGATGAATAAGCCGGAAAAGCTGTTGAAAGAGAAACTATTGAAAAAACTACAGTGGGGAATGCTCGCATTCTTCCTGGGCATCGGATTGATAGGCTTTGGACTCTATCTTGAACTGACGAATGCTGGACTATACAGCGATGTATTGACATATATATGTGGAGGCGTAGCATCGTTTGCCATCGGCATTGCCTTCCTTGCTAACTATCACATCGGCAAGAAGATGCTCGCCAAGGAGATGGAAGCAGAGGAGCACAACTTGCGTCAGGCATAAAGAATAGATGACAAAAGATCGTTTCATAAAGTTAGTATGTGACGAGCAGGAGGCACTTCGCGGTTTCTTGCTCGCCCTCTGCTGTGGCAACAAGGACGATGCTGACGACATTGCTCAGGATGCTCTGGTCAAGGCGTATCTTGCTTCTGTTGGCTATCAGGACAAGGGGCGGTTCCGGTCGTGGCTGTTCAAGATTGCACAGAACACATTCCTTAATCATAAGGCAGCACGACGGACATTTGAAAGCATAGACGAGGCAAGAACAGTCTTAGCTACCAGTGACGCTGATGCAAGATATGCTCATCAGGATCTCTATCTTGCTCTCGCCACCTTGCCTCCCAAGGAACGAGCAGCCATCGTGCTGTTCTATCTTGACGGATACTCCATCAAAGAGATTTCCCAGATAACAGATACAAGCGAAGATGCCGTAAAGAAACAACTTTCGCGAGGTCGCGACAAACTAAAAACAAGGTTGAAATTATGATGAAAGATAAAGCACTTGAGGAACTCTTCCTCGCTCAGCGTCCGCAGTTTGACGACAAGGATGAGTTTATGGCACGTCTTACCCAGAAACTCGATGCCGTAGAATATCTTCGTCAGTATGAGGAAGCAAATCTTCGTCGCTACAAATATGCCATGGTAGCAGTATTTGTGGCAGGAATAGTCGTTGGCGGAGCGTTGCTTACGTTTGTTTTGTCCACACCAATGGAATTGCCATTGTTTACTTTCCACGCATCATCTGGCATACTGTTAGCAATAGAACAATATTCAAGGACGATAGCAACGATTGCCCTCTCTTTATTGTTAGGTCTGGGTACAGTCAGCATTGTTGACAACATATTAGACCTTGTCCAAATGAAAGTTTCATTAGGAACTGCCAAACGTTAAAATGAATCTTATGATTGCAAAGAACACTATATATTTTATTTTCAAACGCGAGTTGCACGAGTAACACAAGTATTTTATAGTTTTCAAGAGTAGCACAAGTTTTCCGCGTTTATGGGGGGAAGAAAAACTTGCGTACCTTTTAAATACTATGGTGTCTGAACTTGTGTCACTCGTGAAACTTGTGTTTAAAACAATACGTTATTTACGTTCGTTATTATAAAAATAATTGTGGTCACTTACTTATAACCGCTCAAAATTGCCATTATGTTAACTGTATTCTGCCGTAAATATGGCAAAATATCGTTAAATTTCAGATTTTTCGCCCCCAAAGTGTTGTATATTCAAAATTTTTAGTAACTTTGCAACTGCATTCGCATCATAAGCGTTTGCAAGCATTATAATAGTAAATAGCATAAAGTCAAACCCTTTATCCAAACAATATGGAAGATATTATAGTAAGCGTACCAAAGTCTGATGCACTGTTCGTCGCTCAACTGTTGGAGAAAATGGGTTACTGTATTCGTAACCGAAAGCTGAAAGGAAGTAATGCTCCTACGTTCCGCGAACTGTTTGAACGTGCCCAGCAGGAGTCTTCCTTGGATCATGAGTGGTCTCTTGACGAAATAAATGCTGAAATCAAAATCGCACGTCAGGAAAGGAGTCAATTATGTATGCAGTAATTGACACCAACGTGTTTGTGTCGGCTTTGATAACTAAGAATCCAGAGTCGCCAACTCGTCTCGTTTATGACTATATTGATAATGGTGAGATAACTCCTCTTTACAACGATGAAATAATCGCAGAAT
>JAZRYU010000008.1:0-3290 GCA_045600885.1 Prevotella sp. | reverse complement strand
CGACTGCGGTTATCTTATCGCAACAGCAAAGTCTAACCCTCTCGACCAGACACTTCGTTTCACTCTCGGCTTCGACCTTGACGGCATCAAAGATCTCTTTAAGAAATAATTAAGTGCTCAAAATTAATTACTTCACATGATAATTTCCGCACCTGAAAATATTAATTGCAGCATAAACCTGCCTGCATCAAAGAGCATAAGCAATCGTGTGCTCATCGTCTCTGCCCTGGCTTCAGGCGCTGAGAATATGCAGAACATCACGAACCTTGCCACATGCGACGACACTCGCGTAGTGAAGGAGGCTTTTCAGAATAACCTCCCCTACGAAATCAACATCGGTGCTGCTGGCACTGCCATGCGATTCATGACTGCTTACCTTGCCATTCGTGAAGGCGAGGAACACGTCATAACAGGCACTGAGCGCATGAAGCATCGTCCTATAAAACTGCTCGTTGACGCCCTACGCACCATCGGTGCTGACGTGGAGTATGTCGGCGAGGAAGGCTTTCCACCGCTGAAGATCCGCGGTAAGAAGCTTAAAGGCGGACAACTATCCATCCCAGGCAACATCAGTTCACAGTACATTTCTGCCTTGCTGATGATCTCCCCTATGCTTGAGGAAGGACTGAAACTGCGACTCACCGGTGACATCTATTCCCGTCCATACATTGACCTCACTCTCGCAATCATGCAGGAGCATGGCGCTGAGGCAAAATGGCACGACAACGATGACATCACTATCCAACATGGAGCTTACAAGACCATGCCCTATCAGGTGGAAAACGACTGGAGTGCAGCAAGCTATTGGTACGAGATCTATGCACTCCTTCTCCAGAATGGTGGCAATGCAGAGAAAGACACCGTCGTTCTTGAAGGACTGAAAGACAGTTCTCGTCAGGGCGACTCCAGCATCCGTTACCTCTTCAATCTCCTTGGCGTAAAGTCTAAGTTCGACAGCCGCGACAGAATATCAGACCTCAAACTGAAACCTGCCATCACTTGCGTAGGAAAGCTTGAATACGACTTCGTCAACATTCCTGACATGGCACAGACCTTCGTTGTTCTCTGCTGCGCTTTGGGCATCCCATTCCATTTCACTGGTCTTTCCAGTCTCAAGATAAAGGAAACCGACCGCATAGAAGCGCTTAAGACGGAACTGCTCAAGGTGGGCTATGTGATAGAAGATCGCAACGACTCCGAACTTCTTTGGACAGGCGAGACATGCGAACCTTCATTCGCGCCTATAGACACCTACGAAGACCACCGAATGGCAATGGCTTTCGCGCCTCTTGCCCTTAAGTTCGGCAAGATTGAAATAAACAATCCTGAAGTGGTCTCTAAATCCTACCCGGACTTCTGGACCGACTTGCAGAAAGCCGGATTCAGTATCTCTGAATAAATAACGATTCAACATCTCAGAAAAAAGTAGGATTCAATATTTCACAATCATGATAAATCCGAACACTATCTATATTGCAATTGCATTAGTCATCCTTGCCATCGCCACGCATATCATCCGTCGCTACATGGCGAGCAATGAACTCAGCGATGCACTGAAGGCTAACGAACCTGCCGCGGGCGACTGTGGTGGTTGCGATGGCTCTGACTCAAAGTGCGAGCAGGAATGTATGATGGAAGCTGCTACGAAAGACATTGAGTACTTCGACGATGAAGAGCTCGACCGCTTTGCCCGTCGTCCTTCTGGCGAATACACTGACGAAGAGACAGAAGAGTTCCGCGACGTGATGTTCTCTATGAAGCCTGCGGAAGTGAAAGACTGGAACCGCTCACTCATTCTCCGCGAAATAAATGTCCCTGATCAGATAAAAGACGAACTGCTGATGCTCCTCCAAGAGTAAGTGGCAATACCGATTCTCATTTTTAATTTTTAATTTTTAATTTTTAATTTTTCACTTTTCAATTTTCACTTTTCATTTGACCAAACGGCCTTTCTACATATTGATTCTTCTGGTTGCAGCAACCGCTATACTTGCAGCTTGTTCTACCAATAAGAACACCTCGCAGACGCGATGGTGGCACTCTTTCACGGCAAAATACAACACATACTACAATGGTTCCGTGGCGTATATAGACGGTGCTTTGGAGAAGGAGAAGGGCAATAAGGACAACTTTACGGAGATGATTCCGCTCTACACCGTAGGCAACAAGGGCAGCAAGGATCTCGGCAAAGGCAACTTCGACCGTGCTGTCGAGAAATGCCAGAAGGCGATAAAGCGTCATTCCATTAAGAAACGTCCGGAATGGAAGAAAGACCGCAAGAAGAGAGAGAAGGATATTGAGTGGCTCAACCGCAAAGAATATAATCCTTTCCTTTGGAAAGCCTGGCTCATGATGGGTAAAGCGCAGTTCCAGAAAGGTGAATTTGACGAAGCTGCCTCCACCTTTGCTTACATGGCTCGCATGTACAGCACTCAACCGGAAATCTACGGCAAGGCTCGTGCCTGGCTGGCTAAGTGTTATATAGAACAGGATTGGCTCTATGATGCTGAAGATGTTATCAAGAAGATGCATCGCGACTCCATAGACTGGCGTGCACAGAAGGAATGGAACTACACCATGGCGGATTTCTATATCCATTCTCATCAGCTTGTTGAGGCTATTCCTTATCTCCAGAAGGTCATCAAGCGTGAGAGTCGCATAAAGCAGAAGGCTCGCGAATATTATCTCCTCGGTCAGATTTACGCTGCTCTCGGTCGTAAGGATGAGGCGTACAAGGCATTCCGCTCTTGCTCTCGCTGCAATCCTCCTTATGAGCTGGACTTCAACGCCCGCATCTCCATGACGGAAGTTGCTGCGGAGAAGGACGCAAAGGGCATGATTTCTTTGCTCAAGCGCATGGCACGAAACGACAACAACAAAGATTATCTCGATCAGGTTTACTATGCCATTGGCAATATTTATCTCGCTCAGAAAGACACTGCCAATGCCATTGGTGCATACGAGAAAGGTAATGCTAAGGCTACACGCTCTGGCATTGAGAAGGGTGTGCTCCTGCTTCATCTTGGCGACCTCTACTGGCAGATGGAGAAGTATTCTGATGCTAAGCGCTGCTATGGTGAGGCTATCGGTCTGCTCGACAAGGACCGCGACGACTACGAACAACTCAATCAGCGTTCAAAGATGCTTGACGAACTTGTTCCTCACACTGACGCAATCCATCTCAACGACTCTCTTCTCGCTCTCTCTGTCATGCCTGAGAAGGAGCGAAATGCTGCCATTGACCGCGTTATCGAGGCGTTGAAGAAGAAGGAGAAGGAAGAGAAAGACAA
>JAZRYU010000007.1:0-3354 GCA_045600885.1 Prevotella sp. | reverse complement strand
GGCACGCTGAGGTCTATAATAGTGAACTATTCCTTCGGCGGCGACATCAGCAATTATCGCGTCAACCTCAACCACACTTGGCTGAAGTCTGGTAAATACAACGGCGAGCTCTTCAGCGGTCGTGAGGTTCTTCTCTCTGCTGAACCAGCAAACGAGAATGCAGAGCAGATAACCGGCTGGAAGGTTTCTATACAGAAGTCTGGACAGATGACAGAAACCGTTTATCATGGCAGCACTGCTTCGTTTATGATGCCTGCCGATGCTACCATTGTACTGGTAGATGCCCTTACCGAAACCTCTGGCATCGAAACCGTAGAAAGCAGCGCAACTGAAGCCACAGACAGCCGTCAGCAGATATTCTCCATCGACGGTAAGCGCGTCAACTCTCCTTCAAAGTCTGGCGTATATATTATAAAAGAAGGCAACCGCGTAAGAAAAGTCATGAACTGATCCTCCAAACGTGAGTCACGAAATGATCCCTCTTAACGATACACTTTAACTTATGAAATACAATCTTTCACTACTATTCCTTTTATTGTCTTGCCTCTCTACGATGGCAGATAACATAAAGACAAGCACTGCCACTGATGAAGAGGCAGAAAAAATTTCCTGGGAAACCATCAAAGACACGAATGTCCCAGAACTGAAGCTTGACACAAACGACATTGCCGCTCCTCTTCCAACGCTCAATGCCGACGGCGCACCTGCGCCCTACACCGCCATCACCCCAACGCTCAATGCCGACGGCGCACCTGCGCCCTACACCGCCATCACCCTATCGCTCAATGCCGACGGCGCTTTAGCGCCCTCGTCGGCCTCGTCGGCCTCCGATTTCGGCTTCCTTAAAACCATCCTCAACAAGCAGGCTGCCGAGGAGAAATACGGCACATACACTCCTCTCCGAGAGTTTGAATGGAGCATGGTTCCGCTCGTTTCTTTCGGCTTCATAGCAAAAGGAAACAAAAAGAACTTCCGTGCCGCCCGAAACAACTTCATCCCAAGCTACAAGAACCGCTTCGACGACAACCTGCAGCTCGTTCCTGTAGGCGTTTCCACCATCCTCAACCTCGCAGGCTACCAGGGCAGAAGCAAGACTGGCCGCTACTTTGCCAACACTGCGCTCTCCTACGCCTGGTGCGCACTCTTCGTCAACTCCATCAAATACACAGCTAAGGAGATGCGTCCGGACGGTTCTACCGCTAACTCCTTCCCTTCAGGACATACCGCAACAGCCTTCACCGCAGCCACCATCCTCCATAAGGAGTATGGCCTTACGCGCTCCCCATGGTGGTCTATCCTCGGCTACGGCTGCGCGACAACTACCGGCATCATGCGTACACTGAACAACCGCCACTGGATAAGCGACGTGCTCGTCGGTGCCGGAATAGGTGTCGTATCTACCGATCTCGGCTATATGATCGGCGACCTCATCTTCAAGAAGAAAGGCATCAACAGAGAGCCTCGTAAGGACGTGACAAACCTCCTAGAAAACTCATCTTTCTTCCGCCTTGAGCTTGGCATGCAGTTCAACAACAAGGTGAAGATGCCTACTGAATGCTCTTTCCTTACCATGAGCAATCTCTACAATCAGCCTGGAGCTTCTTCCATGGACGATGACTTTTACGCTATCCAGCGCAAGGGAAATCCTTTCCGCATACCAGACTCTTACGACGTTGAAGGAAGCAAGCGTACATTCAAGAACTACGCTGCCGGTAAACCTGCCTACGACGAAGGCGTCACTCCTTCCATAAAGGTTGCCGTGGGCACTACCGTTGGAGCAGAGGCAGCCTATTTCCCAAACAAATATGTAGGCTTCGGCGCACGCTTACGCATCACCACAGCCCCTGTCACAGCAGAAGGACTCTACTGCTATGAGGGCAACAAGCTCATGAGCAACTCTGCTTCCGTTTCTGATGTCTGGTCACTCGCTGATGCCAATGCCGGCATTTACTTCTCTTTGCCTTTCAGCCCACAACACAACGTTGGCATCAAGGCTCTCTACGGTCGTCGTTTCTTCGGTTCGCTCGACTTCACCGCTGCCTACGATGCCGTTGTCAGAAACACCTCTACTGGCGATACGCACACAATCACTTTCTATGGCGACAGCATGCAGTTTGAAAGCACAAACTCCGACAACCTTGCTCTCGGCTTTCATTACACGTATGCCATGAACTCCGGCATAGCGCTTTCTGCATTCGCTGACTACGATTACTCTCGCCCTGAGTTCAACGTATCATACAGCCCTTACAACACGGACATAAGCAAGATGATTGCCACATCATCTGAGTTCACGTTCAAGAACAAGATCAACTCCCTCACCCTCGGCGCCTCAATGACGGTACTCTTCTAAAAATAAGCATCCCCCTCCCCTAACAACAATGAAAAGAATTACATCCCTATTATCCCTCGTAGCCATACTTGGCTACGCCCTCGCCCTCACCAGCTGCGACAAAGATGCCAACAATATCCAGCTTCAAAAAATCTCTGGCACATACAACGGCGACATCTCTGCCGAGCTCTTCATGCCTGACTACGCAATAGAGACCTACAATACCTATTTCAACGATAATGGACAGCCAAGCCTTGCTGCTGACACCATCAAGAGTGGCGAGGTAGCACTGACCTTCTCCAGCGACGACACTGCCTCCTTCAGCCTCAACCATCTCACTGGCATAAAGTTCAGGATAAACTTCGCCTTCGTTTCTGAAGAAGACGACATCGCTGTGGTGGCTGGAAATTACGAAGGTGGTCTGCTTGCCAAGTATTTTAATGGAATAAGAAATCACTACCTTGGCGGCGACATCTCCAAATCAGACTTCTATCATTTCGCCAAGCTTATGAAGTTCGTGGAAGACACTATCAGCATCGAGAATTTCTCCGTGCAGCCTTTCAGGATGCTTGAGCGAGGAGCCGTGTATTCTACCTTCGACTATGAGCAGAACTCCGTATATGTGCGCACGAAAATCAATCAGTTCAACTACAGCCGCAAGAGCAATCTCCACAGCGCATTCCAGTTTGCAGACCAGAAGTTCAGCAGCGTTATGAGCAGCGAAGAGAAGCTCCTCGCAAAGGCTCTCAACGATGGTCTCAAGCAGACCGGCACCGTTACCGATGCCGAAGCATGGACCAGCATGATCTACACTAACTACAAGCCATACCTCGAAGTAGCCATCGACCAGGCTACCGGCATTCTCGACACACTGACAAAAGCCCTCTTCGGCGAATATAAGCTCGACGATAACGGCAACCCTCTCATCGATTCCCAAGGCAATCCAGTCCCTGTCCGCACCCTCATGATCAACCTGTTCTACGAAGGAACCATCGCAAACATGAACTCCTTCGAACGCATATAGT
>JAZRYU010000006.1:0-2358 GCA_045600885.1 Prevotella sp. | reverse complement strand
AGCAGTAAACTGCTACGGTGCTGACGACGTTCGCGAAGGTGTTGCTATCATGTGGAAGGAAGACGTAGATGTATCTATCACTGGTAACTCTACTAACCCAACACGTTTCCAGCACCCAACAGCTGGTACATACAAGAAGGAGCGTACTCGCGCTGGTAAGCCATACTTCTCAGTAGCTTCTGGTGGTGGTACAGGTCGTACACTTCACCCAGATAACATGGCTGCAGGTCCTGCTTCTTACGGTATGACTGATACTCTCGGCCGTATGCACTCTGACGCTCAGTTCGCTGGTTCTTCATCAGTACCTGCACACGTAGAGATGATGGGCTTCCTCGGTATCGGTAACAATCCAATGGTAGGTTGCTCAGTAGCTTGCGCAGTAAACGTTGACCTCGCTCACAACAAGAAGTAAAGTGCAAACCGAATGCAATCAAGCTTGCTTGAATTGCTGAGCTGCAGCCTTTACTATAGCGATAGCTCAAGTAAACGATTTAGCTAAATTGTAAATAGCTAAATTGTAAATAATAAAGTCTCCTGTAATCGTAATGATTGCAGGAGATTTTTTGTGTTTATATGGTTCGAATCAAGAATTAGTGAATTAGTGAGTCATATTTTTGGAATTATAACACGTACATCCTGTGAAAAGAACGTACATCCCATGAAATTCACAAATTGTACGTTTTGTTTTCATATACTGTTTGCGAAGCCTTTTCAAAACACCCTACCTTTGCATCGTCAAAACAAACAAAATGAATCTTCCCTACCGTTCTCGGCAGGGTCCCTCAAACTAAAAACCCAAAACTAAAATTTAATCATTATGAAAAAGATTAACAGATTATTCGGCAGCATGAAAGCAATGACTTTCGCTGCTTTGACAGGAATGGCAACAGTAACAGGTATCACCAGTTGTCAGCAGGACGACTACCTTGATCCGTCTGGTTCAACACCTAGTGAAACTCCTAGCAGCGCGGGCGAGATGGCTACAGACAAAGATTCCGTATTCGTGAACGATTTCAAGTTCAACTACGACAATCTCGGTATAACCTCTCCCGACCAGTATGTGGCAGACATCAACTTCGGTCTGCAATCACAAAACCTTAAGTCGCGTGTGGCTTTAACACCAGAGCTCGCATTGGATATCATCAAGACCATTGCCTCCGTCGTTTCAGCAGGATCATCTGCAACAGAAGCTATCGCAGGCAACCCAATAGTGGGTCAGCTGGAGACCATTACGCAGGATCTGAACCAGGTAAAAGACATGATCGCCGATCTTGAGAATAAAATCACAAAAACAGAGGTTGTGGGATACTACAACGATCGCATGTATAAATACTATTGCTTCGACACAAACGGAGAATATCTCAAAGATTTCCTTAATTTCCTCAGAGAAGGCGATAAGGAATCTGCATACGAAATAGCAGACTTATGGGCAAAGCAGGATCCCGGTTGTGGCCAAGCCGTTAAGAGCATCAAGGTCATGATGCAGACTATCCCTACTTTCATCACTTCCGACAATATGAACCTTACCCAGATGTACGACTATTGGGTATATCAGACCACTCCTTGGGAGCACATGGGCTATCAGAAGCGCGCGCAGCTTCGTCTTGGCGACGTCTGCATCTGTACGTCAGGCTATCTCCTTGGCCATGCCCACTATGAGCACCAGCTTGCCCTTGCCACAGCAGCAGGCGACAAGGCAGCCATAGCAGATGCCAAGATCGGTCTTGAGGCTATAGAAGGCGCCTTTGCTTCCTTTAAGGCATTCTATGAGAAGAACATTCTTTTCCCACGCCACGAAGACAAGCTCATCTGCCAGATTAAGGATGCTCACTTCGTTTTCGACAAGGATATCGAGATCAGCGATATGGCTACATACCCATGGGCTCCAAAGCATACTGAGATTGAAGGCAGCGAAGGTCTGAAGAACTTCATGTATGGTGCGGAAAAAAGAAGTGCAGCTACTGTTCTCGATTCTTCACTCTCTCCGGAAGAGTTCAATGCAATATACAATTACTACGGCGGCATAGCTCTTGAAGACACATTGTCAAAAATAGGTTTCAACTTCAGCGAGCTTAAATCAGGAAAGCGCCACGTGCTCCCTCTCAACTCAGGATGCTCAAGAGAAAGCGAACACTGGTATAACAACAATTACTTCCTCAAGTATAACAAGGTGGCTATTCTCAACGAAACCGACCCTGTCAAGAGCAACTGGACAGTTGGAGCCATGTGGATTCTGAGGGAAAAGAAATACATCCCTAACCCAATCCCTACTCGCGACGGATGTTACAACTACATCTTTGTTGACTGTCTCCAGAACTGGGATCACATGGAGAATACAAACGCACAGTATTTCCACCT
>JAZRYU010000005.1:0-58993 GCA_045600885.1 Prevotella sp. | reverse complement strand
GTGAGTGTCCTTTGCCTCCTTGAGAAGGGAAGCCTGCTTCTCACGAGCCTCGCGTAAAAGATCTTCGCCCTCCTTTTGTATATTGGCGAGGCGTTCTGTTGCCTCGTGTGCCTTCTTCAGGCTGCCGTCAATGTACTCCTTGCGCTCATTAACCATGTTGATGATCACAGGAAATCCCCACTTCCACAGTATGACAAGCACACAGAGGAAGACGACAGTCATCCAAAAGAACAAACCAAAATCAGGCGTTAATAATGACATGTTGGATTTTCGTTAATGTTTTTTATTATACGAAGAGTGCGAGGAGGGAGATGATCAAAGTGAAGAATGTAGCACCCTCAACGAGAGCTGCTGCAACGATCATTGATGACTGGAGCTTGCCCTGGATCTCTGGCTGGCGAGCCATTGCGTCCATTGCCTGTCCACCGATTCTACCGATACCGAGACCAGCACCGATAACTGCTAAACCACCACCAATAGTAGCACCGAGTGTAGCCAGTGCTTCTGCTAAAAACATTGAAATCATAGTCGTAATGTATTAAATTATTGTTTATTATTAATATTCTGTTTATTTACTGTTTATACTGTTTATCTACTATTTACTGTAATCCGTAAATCGTAAATACGTAAATCCGTAAATCTTAATGATGTGATGCGTGAGACATCTGGATATAGATTGCGCTGAGGAGTGTGAACACCATTGCCTGGATGTAGCAGACAAGGAGCTCGAGAGCCATCATGAAGATGCTCATGAGTACGCTGACTGGTGTGATCACGCTTCCGAGGAGATTGCCCATGAAACCGCCGAGAGCGAACATGATGAATATCATACAAGTCAGGGAGATGGCTATGGCGTGACCTGCAAGCATGTTTGCAAAGAGTCGGACGCAAAGCACGATAGGCTTGATGAATACACCGAAGAGCTCGATGACTGGCATCAGTGGGACTGGGCACTTAAGCCATGTTGGTACTTCCGGCCAGAAGACTTCCATCCAGTAATGCTTGTTGCCTGTGACGTTGGTAACGAGGAACGTGCAGAGAGCGAGGAAGCCTGTCACTGCGATGTTACCCGTGATGTTACCACCGCCCGGAGGGAACGGCATTACGCCCATGAGGTTGGCGAAGAAGATGAAGAAGAAGCAAGTGAGCAGATAAGGTGCATACTTGTCTGCCTTCTCGCCGAGGGTTGACTTGATGAGGTCTTCATAGACGGACATGATGAACATGTGCATGAGACCGGTAAAGCCCTTCGGTGCTTCGTCGTCAATCTTATGTTTCTTGCACCAGCGAGCAGGGATGAGGATGCAGAGGAGAAGGATGATGGCATCGATGAAGACGATGCACACCTGCTTGGTGATGGAAATGTCGAAGCAGACTGGCTGCCAATCGCCATTCACATTCTCCACAATCTTGCCTTTCTCTTCCGCAGAGCCCTGGATGGCGAATCCTTCAGGTCCTTCGCGAAGCTGCTGGGCATTTGGATGATGCTCGAACTGCGAAGAGCAAAGAACGTGGAATCCGCTCTGCTGACTGTAGAAAATCATCGGAAGATCTATCACGACAGGATGTCCGTCAACATCGAAGAGATGCCAGTTGTAAGAGTCCTGTACGTGTCCGAACAATATCTCCTTCAGGCTTATACCTTCCTTCTCGCCCTCTTCGCCGTGACCTTCAGCAAAGGCTGCGGTGCAAGTGAAGAACGCAAGCGCCAGTACAAGTGTTATGGATTTGAGATATTTCATTTTTCTTCTTTGTTTTTGTCTGAATTCTTGAGAGTAAAATAGAAGTACAAGGTGTCTATGGCGAGGAAGAGGAGATAGAGCACGAGATAGAGTATGGTGAATGACTTGAGGTCTTCCGTCTCATAGCCGAACTCCTTCCAGCCAAAAAGGCACGCTGCATAGAACGCTAATGGGAAAACGAAGCGGATGCCCATGACGGCGAAGATGGCTTTCATCACGCCTGAGGGATTGGACTTCATTACGGTCTTCAGTACGAAGAATGCCATTCCCGTGAGCAGCAGATGCATAATCACGGTGATGATGATTACTGCGACATTCATTTCCTTCGGACTTTTTTATTCCATCTCTACGCAGAGATCTACCATGTTCTTATGCACTTCCACAAAGCCACCCATGATGTTGAACGACTTGCGCTTGCCCTGGTTCTCCACCTCAACAGCTCCCGGCTGAAGGGCGGAAATGATAGGAGCGTGGTTGTCGAGTATCTGGAACTCGCCACTCACTCCCGGCACCTGTACCAGCGTAGCGTCGCCTTCATAGAGTATCTTTTCTGGTGATATTATTCTGAGTGTAAGCATCTATTGTATTTACAATTTTCAGATTTACAATTTACAATTTTGATTGTCAATAGCTGCTTATCCCTGTGCCTGAGCCATGAGCTTCTTACCCTTCTCGATAGCCTGCTCAATGGTACCGACGTTGAGGAATGCCTGCTCTGGGAGATCGTCGAGTTCACCGTCAAGGATCATGTTGAAGCCCTTGATAGTGTCTTCGATGCTTACCATTTCGCCCTTCACGCCTGTGAACTGCTCTGCCACGGTGAATGGCTGAGAGAGGAAGCGCTGAACGCGACGAGCGCGGTTTACGGTAAGCTTGTCCTCATCAGAGAGCTCATCCATACCGAGGATGGCGATGATGTCCTGGAGTTCCTTGTACTTCTGGAGAATCTGCTTCACGCGCTGAGCACATTCGTAGTGTGCCTTGCCTACTACGAGAGGGTCAAGGATACGAGATGTAGATCCGAGTGGGTCAACGGCAGGGTAGATACCGAGGGAAGCGATGCTACGAGAAAGCTCTGTGGTAGCGTCAAGGTGAGTAAATGTAGTGGCAGGAGCAGGGTCTGTCAAGTCGTCGGCAGGCACATAGACAGCCTGAACGGAAGTGATGGAACCAGTCTTTGTAGAAGTGATTCGCTCCTGCATGGTACCCATTTCAGAGGCAAGGGTAGGCTGATAACCTACGGCAGAAGGCATACGGCCGAGAAGAGCTGACACCTCAGAGCCTGCCTGAGTGAAACGGAAGATATTGTCGATGAAGAAGAGGATGTCGCCGCCCTGGTCGCGGAACTCCTCGGCAACAGTCAGACCAGAGAGTGCTACGGAAGCACGTGCGCCTGGAGGTTCGTTCATCTGACCATAGACAAGGGTTGCCTGAGACTTCTTAAGTTCCTCAGGATCAACGAGTGAGAGATCCCACTTGCCTTCTTCCATGGCTTCCTTGAACTTGTCGCCATACTTGATTACGCCAGATTCAATCATCTCTCGGATGAGGTCGTTACCCTCACGAGTACGCTCTCCAACACCAGCGAAGACGGAGAATCCGTTGTGTCCCTTAGCGATGTTGTTGATGAGCTCCATGATAAGCACTGTCTTACCTACGCCGGCACCGCCGAAAAGACCGATCTTACCGCCCTTGAGATAAGGCTCGAGGAGGTCGATGACCTTGATGCCGGTAGCAAGCATTTCCTTTGAAGTGGAGAGCTCTTCGTATGTAGGCGGCTCGCGGTGGATAGGGTAGGAGTTCTGCATGCCAAGTTCCTTCATGCCGTCGATAGGCTGTCCGATAACGTTGAGCATACGTCCCTTGATTTGTTCGCCGGAAGGCATACTGATAGGAGCACCCATAGCCTCTACTTCGAGTCCGCGCTGCAGACCGTCAGTATTATCCATGGCTACGCAGCGCACAGTGTCTTCGCCAATGTGCTGCTGAACTTCTACGACGAGGTCAGTACCGTTAGGTCGCTTTACCTTAAGAGCTTCGTGAATTTTAGGAAGTACCTCCTGAGCATTCTTGCCTTCTGTGTCGAAATAAACGTCAATCACAGGGCCTACAATCTGAGATATGCTTCCTTTTATATTTGCCATAAGCTATATATATTAATGTGTTATCTGGTTTGTTTTAGCGCGTTTTTCCTTGACGGGTATTGGTTAGTCTGTATTGGAATTTCCGTGCTTATCTTCGTATTAGTGGGAGCAAAGTTAAGAAATAATTTGATTTTACACAAATTTTTCCACAAAAAAAAGCGGAAAATAATTAAATTATCCGCTTTTGTAACGATTTTGTATTGTTTTCGGGCTGTTTCTTCCAGAAAAATCTTGTTATGTCTTGCAAGTCCTCGCCGTTGGTGACTTTGTAGAGTCGCTGATTTGTGGTCTCCTTGTTGAGTGGTCCGAGGTGGGCGATGTAAGGTCCGATTTTTATGTAGTTGAAGTTTGACTTGTCGATGGAACTATGGATTCGGAGTCTGCCGCTGTACCAAGCTGTCTTTATCTGCGGGTACTTATCCTTCACGTAACCTGCAAGGCGGTTGACTTCCTCAGGCTCTGCGTCGCCTCCCATGAAGGCTATGCAGGTGATCTCAGTCATGTAGCGGTCGATGAGTTCGTCAAGGATGTTTTCGGTGAGATCAACGCCGATGTCATCCCAGAGATACTGGCTGTGACATCCGGGGCAATGGCATGGGCAGGCGGAGATGTTGAGTGAGAGAGTTACTTCTCCGGGAATTTCCTGAAAAACGATTCCTGTGTTTACGTATTTCATTGTTAGAGAGTGGTGGTATGAAAAGAAATATAGTTAGTATCTGTGGTTCCCGGCATGAGCGTCCGCCACAAATACTAACTATACTTTTATGAGGTTTGTCTGTTTAGTACCTGTTTCCTAATAGTTCCTTAGCGGACCTGCTCCTGCGTAATAGCGTCGAGCTGCTTCTTCCTGGCGTGGCTGAGAGAAGTTGCTCACGCGCTTGAGATAACCGATGATGCGGGTCATGTAGTCGATGTTTGTAGAGCCACACTTAGGACAAACCTTAAGATAGCGCTTGTCGATATTGCCGCAGTCGTTACAGATGGTGTTAGGAATATTGAATGTGAAGTAGTTGCATCCTTCCTTTGCTGCCACGCGGAGAAGCTGACGATACTGTTCTTTTGAAAGGTGCTCGTCGAGGTTCATGTGGAGGGCAGAACCACCTGTGAGGTGCTTGATGTATGGCTCGCCGTGGAGCTGGAACTTATCAAGGATGTTGAGCGACTCGTCTTCCACTACGTAGAAGTAAGAGTTGTAGCAGTCGCGTGGCACGAAATAACCGTCTTCGCGGTCCCACTTTGCGTGCTTCACACCTACGTTTTCTGCAGGAATCATCTCGCAGTTGAAGAGGATGCCCTTCTCCTTGCTGTACTCCTTGTTGAGCTTCTCGATGATGCCGAGGATGTTCTGAACGAAGGCGAGGTACTCAGGGTTGTTAGTGATCTTCAAGCCCATGAACTCTGCTGCCTCTACAAGACCGTTGATACCGATGGTGAGGTACTGACGACCGATGTTGATGAAGCCTGCATCGAAGAGTGGGAGCATACCATTCTGCTGAAGCTGCTTGAGGTTTTCGTTGTAAGCGAGCTGAACCTTGTGCATGAGGTCGAGAACGTCAGTGAGGAAGTCTTCGTACTTGAGGTTATTGTTTACCGCATACTGTACGCAGCGGTTGAGGTTTACTGTGAGCACTGACTTAGAACCAGTACTTACACCGCCGGCACCGAGAGTGTAAGAGAAGCCGTTGTCTGTAATCTCGTTGCGCAGACGGCAGCAAGAAGAGAGAGAGTCGGCGTTGTCGCTCATGTAAGTGAAGAATGAATGACCTTCAGCATACATCTCAGCAGTGAAGTCGCCCCATTCCTTATCAATCACATCGTGAGTCTCAGGGTCTGTGAGCAGAGCCATTGTCTCAACAGGGAATGTGAGCATAGTCTTTGTGCGCTCCTTGTTGAACCACTTCATGAAGCGCTTTTGGAGCCATGAGAGGCCGTTCCAGTCTGGCTCGCTTCCGTCTGGGAAACGGAATTCGCCGAAGAGACTCTCGAAGTATGGTTTGTCGTAATATGCAATGTTCCAGAATACTGCCTGGAAATTACGTGCTCCTGTAGGCTGGTTGAGCGAATAGACAATCTGCTCGAAGCAGTCAGTGATGATCTTGTCAATAGTGCGCTGCTTCTGTGAGAGGTCAGCCTGCTGCTCAGGGTGCTGCCAGTAGTCCTTGCCGAATTCCTGTCCGATGAAGTAGTTAAGATACATGAGGAACTCAGGAGTAGCACATGCACCAGAGAGCATACTTGACACGATGAACACCATGTTGATGAAACCGCCGCAGAATGACTTGAGGTTTGTAGGCGCTGTAGAGTTGCCGCCGATGCCGCCTGTGCCTTCAAGGAGCCATGGATACATAGTGATGGAAGCGCAGTAGTTTGCGAGCGATGTCTCGTCATTCTTATATATAAAGTGGTGCTGGAGCAGATCCATGTATTTGTCTGCCAGTTCCTTGCCGTACATTTCCTTGATGCGGTCAGTGAGCATACGGCGGTTGAGCTTGATGAATCCTGACTTTGGAAGCTCGCCGATGAGGGTAGCGATGTTCTTCTTCTCAACGTTTGCATTGGCATCGTACTTAGAGCCAGTGGCAGCGTTAGTGGCAGAGCAGTAGTCAGAAAGGAACTGAAGCTTCTCCAGTGTCTCGCGGGTCTCAGTGTGACGCTGACGGTAAAGCATGAAGCTCTTTGCCACGTCGAAGTGCTGCTCCTTCATGAGAGCAACCTCAACCTGGTTCTGAATGTCCTCAACGGTAATGTCCTTGCGTATGTCGAGATGCGCAAGAATCTTTGATATTGTTTCCAAATCGACAGGCATATTTACGGATATGAAAGCCTTTGCGATGGCATTCATAATCTTGTCAAGACTGAAATTGTCTTGAGTGCCGTCTCTCTTGGTGATTTTGAAAGTGGAAAGCTCCATGGTTAATAGGGCAGTTTTGGGGATGTGATTAATATGATAGTGAACTTTTTAGACGACTTTTGGACAACTTTTTTTTGAAATGTTGTCAGTTTTGGAAGGCTTTTGAATGTGTTTTGTGTTGATTATCAGTGGTTTATCTTTTTAGCCTTTTTGTCGGAAGTTTTCGTTTTGGAAAACTTTTGATTTTTTTTTGTAGATAAAGTTTTCCAAAAAGGATAACTTTTCAGGGTGCAAAGTTATAAATTTATTAGTTAACTCACAAATAAAAAGGCAATTTTTTTTTGTGCCGTTTTCGTGAAAAAATGCTGTTAAGAGAACAATTTCAGACCGCAATATGTTGTTAATAAGCAACAAAAGAGTGTTGAAGCTATGTATATGACAGAAATTAGATTTTGATTAGTGTCAATAAGCTGAAGATTCTCCAAAGAGAAGGTGCTGAAGGTGGTGAATCCGCCACAGAGTCCGGTGGTGAGAAGCAGCTTTGTCTCGCTACTCATGCCGTGCTTCTGAGCGTAGCTTGTCACAGCTCCGATGATGAAGCAACCGATGATGTTCACGGCGAAAGTGCCCCAAGAGAAGCTGCTCTGTACCTGCTCGTTGATGACTTTTGATATTACATAGCGCAGCATGCTGCCGATGGCACCGCCGAGACCGACGAGGAGTATGTTTGTCAGCATATGTTTTTACGAAGTGAATATAGGTGGGTTCTATAAATTACCACCTTTAGAGTAATGTGATACTTGGCAAGGCGAACTTAAGCAGGAGCTGCTTGCTGCCAACCTGGTCGAAGTTGACAATAGCCTTCTCGTTGTCGCCAGAGCCTTCGATGGATAATATTGTTCCGCTGCCGAATCGCTTATGATCTATTCTTGCGCCGACGGAGAGCTTGCCAGAATCAGTATGCTGCTTCTTTTGAGCAGGAGCGGCGAACTTTGGCTGACTGCTGACGCGAGTGAAGTTAGAGGCTGGTCGGGAAACCTGTTGCGGCTGCGTTCTTGCGCTGCTGCCGAAAAGTGAACCGCTTCCTCGTGAGCTGGAAGAATAGCCGCTTCCTCGTGAGTTGGAAGAATAGCCGCTGCCGTATGAGGTAGAAGAAGTGCTACTTCCGTATGAGCTGGAAGAGGAACTGAGCAGACTCGGATTGATGTCCCTGAGGAATCGGCTCGGAGCATTGCTTTGCCACTGTCCGTAGAGATAGCGGCTTTCTGCATGAAGCATGTAGCAGTATTTCTTGGCGCGTGTGATGGCAACGTAGAGCAGTCGTCGCTCTTCCTCCAGAGCTCTGATGTTGTCAACGCTGCGAGGAGAAGGAAATATTTCCTCTTCAAGTCCGACGATGAAGACGCAGTTGAACTCAAGACCCTTTGCGGCGTGCATGGTCATCATGGTAACCTTCGGGCTGTCATCATCTTTTGCATCAACAGACTCCTGATCAGTCTGGAGAGCAGCCTGAGCAAGGAAATCGCTGATTGTGATAAAGTCCTGACCACCTTCCTCCATCTGCGAATCAACAAATTCCTGCAAGCTGCTGATCAGCTCGTAGAGGTTCTCCTTGCGGCTTTCTCCTTCAGGAGTGGAGTCAGACTCAAGGTCATTCTTTATGCCGGCTTCAATAATGATATGGCGACCGAGAGTAGCGGCATCTGTGTTGTCGGTCTTCTGTCGGAAGGAATTTATCAGTTGGACAAATCCGTCTATCTTCGTGCGCGTACCTTTATTAATATCGAGAGGGTAGGCTATAGGGTTGATAAGCATCTCCCAGATGCTCACACCGTAAGCAGTAGCCTGACTCTCTAGCTTGTCAACCGTAGTGGCACCTATTCCGCGCTTCGGATAATTGATTATTCGGCGCAGTGATTCGTTGTCGCGAGTGTTAGAAACGAGTCGGAAGTAGGCGAGTATGTTCTTAATCTCAGCTCTCTGGTAGAAGCTCGTGCCGCCGTAGATGCGATATGGAATATGCTGCTTGCGGAACTCATCCTCAAACTTTCGGCTCTGTGCGTTGGCGCGATAGAGCACGACCATCTCGCTGTAAGGAAGATGGTCAACGGCATTCTTTCTCAGCGCTATCTTGGCTACGGTCTGCGCCTCCACCTCATCGCTGTGAGTCTTCAGGATGGTAGGCTTGTCGCCATCAAGGTTGTTGCTGAAGACGTTCTTGCGAATCTGTCGCTGATTATGGCTGATAAGGTCGTTAGCCACTGCCACGATGCTCTTCGTAGAGCGATAGTTCTCTTCAAGCTTAAACTGACGGAATTCGGGATAAGCTTTCTCGAAATTGAGAATGTTGTCGATGTTTGCACCGCGGAATGCATAGATGCTCTGAGCATCGTCGCCCACAACGCAGAGCTTATGATGGTCTTTTGCCAGAAGTTCCAGAATCTTGTGCTGCACGACATTAGTGTCCTGATACTCATCTACGAGGATAAACTGGTATTGAGCAGCATATTTCTGTCGGACATCTTCGTTGTTCTTGAAGAGCTGGTAAGTGTTGAGCAGAAGGTCGTCGAAGTCCATCGCGTTGTTCTCATGAAGCATTCGTTCATATGCCTTATATATATTATGGATCTCCGGCATCTTGTTTGTGGTATCTCTCTCCACAAGCATACGTGTAGAGCCATACTGCTGAGCCGTGAACATGTTGTTCTTCGCGAGTCCGATGCGAGAAGCTATGGTCTGCGGCTTGTACGACTTCATCATATTGTCCAGCAGATCCTTCTCCTTCTCCTTTGGCAGACCTTTAGACTTGCAAATCTCCTCAAGGACTTCTTTCGTTGCTGCCTTTATTACGGCACGTGAATCAGCATCGTCATATATGGTGTAGTTTCTGTCGAAGCCGAGGCGGTCTCCTTCCGTGCGGAGGATGCGGGAGAAGATGCTGTGGAAAGTGCCCATGACGAGATACTGAGCTACATTGTCGCCTACAATCTTCGCTATACGGTCTTTCATCTCGCGGGCAGCCTTGTTGGTGAAGGTAAGTGCGAGAATGTTCCATGGCTTGTAGCCGTTTTGGAGCAGATAGGCTATCTTGTAAGTGAGCACGCGAGTTTTACCGGAACCGGCACCGGCAATCACCAGCGACGGTCCGTCAATGTATTCCACAGCTTCGCGCTGCACTTGTGAGAGAGTGTTCATCTAAATATATATATTGAGAGAAGAAAAAGTGGTTTCTAATTATTGAGAGTGTAGCCGTTGTTCTCAAGGAACTTCATGCTTTTGAATACGCTGTTTGTGCGGCGCTGGATGTATAGTCCAGGATTCGTGGCAGAATATTTGCGCGGATTTGGCAGAATAGATGCTATCGTGGCGCACTGCATTCGGCTGAGATCTTTTGCGTCGCAGCCCCAGTATTCCTGAGCAGCAGCCTGAATGCCGTATATTCCTTCGCCCATCTCGATGGAGTTGAGATAGACTTCCGCTATGCGCTCTTTCGGCCACATAAGTTCAATGAGTGCGGTGAAATATGTTTCCAGTCCCTTTCTTATCCATGAGCGTCCCGGCCAAAGGAAAACATTCTTTGCCGTCTGCTGGCTGATGGTGCTGCCGCCACGGAGTTTTCCGCCGTTCTTGTTGTTCTTGGCAGCCTGTTCAATGGCTTTCAGGTCGAATCCGTGGTGCTTCACGAAGTTCTGGTCTTCGGCAGCGATAACAGCCGTTGGCGCATAGTATGGCATCTCAGAGATGCTTACCCACGAATGACTTAGCTTGACGTCTCTCCCTTCGTCAGACTGTTCTACGCAGCGTATCACCATGAGCGGAGTGATGAGCACAGGGATAAAGCGTAACGCCACAACCCAGAGGATGGTTATTGCGAAGAACAGAACGATTATGTTGCGTATGAGTTTTAGTACGAATTTCATTGAAAACTTATTGAAAGTTTATTTGTGAATTTTTACCGTTATGGAAGGAGTGCTTCTTGCGAGTGTGAAAAAAGGGCGGGAAAAAGCCCCGCCCTCTGATCTGTCAGTCAATAACTTTATGTGTGTGTTATTGCCGTGTTTTCTGATTAAAGCTTACCAGCGTTAGCGTCCTTGATCATCTTCTCTGAAGCGTAGATGTAGATCTCAACGCGGCGGTTAGCAGCCTTACCTTCTGTAGTAGCGTTGTCAGCAACTGGCTGGCGGCTACCGAAACCGAGAACGTCGCGGATCTGAGAAGAGATACCCTGGTTAGCGAGGTACTGAGCTACAGAGTTAGCGCGGTTTACAGAAAGAGGGTCGTTAACCTTATCGCTACCAGTAGCGTCAGTGTGACCGTAGATAGAGAGGTCGCAAGTGTTGTAGTGCTGCATAGTCTTTACAAGACGCATGAGGTTGTTCTGAGCAGCTGCGTTGAGGTCAGCCTTAGCTGTAGCGAAGTGGATACCACCATCGTTGAAAGTGATCTTGAGGGCGTCAAGGCCGTTAGCGTCCTTAACCTGCTCGATAGTAGCATTGAGCTGACGCTCTGCGAGCTCTGCCTTAACCTTATCCATGTGCTTACCAATGAGAGCACCTGTACCTGCACCAACAGCACCGCCGATAGCAGCACCGATAGCAGCACCCTTAGTCTTGTCGCCGTGACCGCTTACGAGAGTACCGATAACACCACCGAGGAGAGCGCCACCGCCACCACCGATGAGGGCACCATTACCTGTTGCATTACCACAACCTGTGAGAACTGTTGTGAAGCAGAGAGCTCCAATTAAGAGATTGAAAAACTTCTTCATAGTTTAAAAGATTTTTAGTTATGTGTAATAATGGTTTAATAATCAGTCTGTGTCTTCTTATTTGATACTTTACCTCAGAAAAAGTAAAAATCAATACTATTCGGGGGCAAAGTTAAGAAAAAAAATCATTTCCGCAAAATAATCCAGATAATAATTGGTGCTCCAATGAGCGGAGTGATGGCATTTATGGGTAAAGTGGCGGTATTTGAGGGCAAAATAGTGATAAAATTGCACAATAAAGCCACGTTTCCGCCTATTAATATTGTTGCGGGAAGCAGTGAGAGATGGTTGTCGCTGCGTACTGCGAGACGGGCAATGTGCGGAATGGCGAGTCCGAGAAACAGAATCGGACCGCAAAAAGCCGTCACTATTGCGGAGAGTATGCTGCTAATAATCAGCGTCACGTTGCGCACATGACTTACGCTGTAGCCCAGATTCGCTGCATAGTTCTCACCAAGAAGGAGAGCGTTCAGCGGTTTTATGTAGAGCAGAGCGAGAAGGGTGGGGCAGAGGGTAAGTAAGGCAAGCACTGGCAGTTGCGAAGCCGTTGTGTTGGCGAAGGTGCCGAGTCCCCAGATGGTGAAGGCCTGCAGGCTATGCTCTGTGGCGAAGTAGCTGAGTATTGATGTGGCAGAGGATGTGAGATATCCTATCATCATTCCGATGATCAGCAGCATTACGTTGGAGCGGACCACGGCTGATATGCCGAGAATGAGCAGCATGACCAATCCTGCGCCGAAACAGGCGGCAACGATGATGGCGAGCTGTCCGCCGAGAGAACTTCCCAAAGCAGCCATTGTGCCGCCAGATGTAAGCATGAGCATACTCACGGCAAGACTTGCTCCGCTGTTTATTCCGAACACAGAAGGTCCTGCGAGTGGGTTCTGGAAAACCGTCTGCAGTAGCAATCCGCTGACGGAGAGCGATATGCCGCAGAGCAAGGCCGTTATAGCTGCTGGCAGTCGTGAGTCAAGAATGATGAATCTCCAGGCTTCCTCATAGTCACCGCCATTGCCGAAGAGTATGTCAAGCACGGCAGAAACAGGAATTTCCACTGCACCGACAATCAGACAGAGCAGCAATAGCGCTATCATGATGAAGATGTTTATGAGGAAGGATTTCACGTGCAGGCGCGTTTTCTGTTTTATTATAGTTTCTTGTAATATTTCGCTTCGTTGTCAGAGCCGCCCTTGTGTGTCAGAAGGACAAGGTCGTTGAGAAGTCGTTCCGGATGGAAAGGAGTTTCCTCGAAGAAATGAGAATCCGTAGTCTCGCAGCCATAGACATTTCCCGTCTTGTACGCTTTGAAGAGTTTGTATTTCTCGTTCTCCTTTCCCAGAGCCTCCAGGTTGTAGCTGCTGTTAACGTCCTTGCTGTAGCGTATAAGCCAGACGTCGGCATCAGCACCTTTCTGCAGAACCTGCTCGAATGATTTCTCTATGCTGCCGCTTTCCTCCGTATCGGCAAAGATGTAGTTGCAGTTAGCGTCCTTCAGCATCCGTCCGATGGTAGAGTTGCCGCCAGGGAGGAACCATGTGGCTTGAAACATTTTGTCTATCAGCACCTTGCTCCTGTCCGTCATTCCCGCAACTTTCTCCTTGTAGCTGTTGTATTTCTGCTCTATGTCGGCAAACATCTTCTGCGCCTCGTTCTCCTTTCCCACCAGCATGCTGTAGAAGATCATCCATTCTGCTCTTCCGAGAGGCGATGTCTCCATGTAGTCAGCAAGTTCAATGATAGGGAAATCCAGCATCTCCACCTTGCCATATCCGGCAGAACCCTCGTATGGTGAAAGGAAGATGGCATCAGGAGAAAGAGCTATGACCTTTTCCACGTTTGGCTGCATACCACTTCCGCAGTCGGCAATCTTCTTGCTACCAACTCCGTCTGTTATGAACTGAAGGTTAATGTAGTTCGGGTCGCACACTCCGGCAATGATGTCTTGGCATCCTATCTCGTCAAGTAGGGCACAATGCACGGCTGTTCCCACAAGAGCCTTCTTCAGTGGAGTCTTCACCACGGTGCAGCCTTGCTTAGCCTGCTCTTCCACCTCGTCAGGATTGTCTGACAGCAGATAGGTGGCAAGCACTTCCTGCTTGTTCCATGGATTTGCGAGAGTAACCGTAGAATAGCCGTCGTGTTTTACGATGCAGATGTTCTGGGCATATTTCAGTTTTAAAGTGTCGCCAGAATCAGTATGTCCAAAAAATACATTTTGCTTCCCGCCTTTGCAGGCAGAAAGCAAAAGGCACATTATGACGGTGCTTAGAATATTAATAGTCTTCTTCATCTTCAATGCTGTCAACGTCAAGGTCTTCAGGATCTTCCTCTACCACTGTTCTGTAGCTTTCCTCAGTCAGCTCGTCGTCGTTGTAGTCATCGTCGTCCTCGTCGGTGCTGTTGCTGTAGTCGTCATCTTCCTCCTCGTTGTCGAGGTCGTCATCGTCGTCGCCACCATCAATGATGAGGCTGCTGCGCTTAGGCTTCTTTATCATTTCGTCATCCTCGTCGAAGAGGTCGTCCTTGATGACGTTCTCCTTCTGCTTGGCGAAGATAAGTTCCATCCATGAGCCCTTCTCTACGGCAAGGACGTCAAACCCTTCTCCCACCTTCTTCTTATAGAGCGCGCTGTCTTCAGCCTTGCGGCTCTTAGGCATGGAAGTGGTGGCGATAAGGAATCCTGACTGTATCACGTCCTTGATAGACTGAGAAAGAGAATCCCATCCTCCGCCGAAATTGCTTTCGATGAGGTCGAGGAGCTTTCTCGCAGAGATATGCGCGATGTTCTGGTAGGTGAGGTCTGTGATGCGGCAGATGGCATGCTTCTTGATGGCAACCTCCATCTGTGAGCTGCTGCTTACGCTGATTTCCGTAAAATGGAAACCTCTGTTCTCAAGAGATTTTCTCTCCGTTGGCTTTTCGTTCTTGATTTCTTCAAAGTAGAAGGCGCACTTGATGGTGTTGACAAGTCTGCTGAACTGAGTGTCGATGTCAATCTCCTTAGGGGCATTTTCAAGAATGGTGATAATGTCGTTCTCAGAAAGCTTCCACACGTTACTTTTTGTAAGTGTTTTGGCAGATAAAAGTATATTCTTTTCGTTTTTTTCCATGTTCTGAATTGTTATGGGGTAAATAAGTGATTTTTTCTTGTGCTTTAGAAATCGCTGCAAAAGTAATAAAAAGTTTTAAATAATTAGTATAAAATCGTTTTTTTTATAATTTTACTCTTAATTAATGTTAATATTTTTGTGCTGTGTAGGCACACAACAAATTTTACCTAAAAAAAAGGCAAGAAATATTTGCAGATTTGCGAAGAAACCCGTACCTTTGCACTCGTTATCCTGAAAACAATCTTTTTACCTTAAAACTAATACCTATTGAAGATTAAAAGCGGTTACCTGTGAAGGCAACCGCTTTGATTTTGTATATACCCTGATTTCTTTTGATTTTTTAGATTTTTCTAAAGATTTTCACTCCTCAATTCTCATGTTCGGACCCGGTTGGTTGTATCCGAATTTCTCGTTTGGAATCTTGTGGTCGCTCTGCATCTTGTTTCCTTTTACGAGGAAACCGTCAGTTGCTTCGTCGAAATAGATGTAGAATGCGCGATTGTTCGTCGCGTATCTTGACTCGCCGATGTTGGAGATCTCGTTATCGGTAATCTCTGATTCCGGCTGATAAGACAGCGTGTAGATGCCGCCAGCGTCATAAAGCTGCAGGGCGAAGTCGTGAACCTTGTTTCTGCGGATGATGTTATGCTTCATTGAAGAGTCCAGCTTAGTCCATCCCCATCCTACGCATATTCCCGAGTAGTTCAGGTCATAGACGTGGTTCTCCTCTATCGTGACATCTCTCACGTATCCGGCAGAGATGCCCACGCAGCCCCAGTCCTCGTTCGTTGCATCGTGAATCTCGTTGCCCTTTATCAGGATGTTGCTGCATAGCTTCTCCGCATTCGTCGGAATATACGGGATGTGAGTCTCGAAAGCACCTTCGCCGAAAGTGCCGAGCTGCAGTGCTGTGCCGCCGATGTCCTGGAAGGTGCAGCCTTCAACGGAAGACGACGACACGTTGTCAATGAGGTCCAGACCTGTTGCTCCGAGGTGCTGGAAGGTGCAGTTCTTGAAGCAGATGTTGCGGCAGTTCTTTGCGCTCACGGCAGCTTCTGCTCGTTCTATCCAAGCCTGGTTCTCCAGTCCAGCTTTGTGGTAGAGACCCTCTATCGGCAGTTTGTAGGCATCAATCATGCGGAAACCGCCCTGAAGAGTCACGTGGCCCTCAAAGGAAGGGCGGAGCCAGGCACTGTGTTCAAAGCTGATATTCTCTATGGAGAGATTCGTGACAGGAGTCTGTTCGCTGCCCTCTATATATAATAATGTGGTAAGAGCAGGCGCAACGACGTTCTTAGGCTCTCCGTTCTTAGAGTAGAAGTGCAGCATCTCTTTGTCTGGTTGGCACCACTCGTCTTGTTCGTTCAGGAATTGTGTGGCACCTCTCAGCGTGAAGGCAGAATTGCCGACGAGCGGCTGATCAGGCGTTTTGCTGTCTGCTATAGGCTGAGGCCAAGGATGCGCAAACTCTATCTGACTCTCAGGCTCATGGAAAGTAACCTCGCAGAGTCCGTTGCCTAAGGATTTGATCGTGTTTATGCGGAGGATCGCGATAGCCCATCTCTGGCAGAGAAACATCTCCAGATAGTCGGTGTTCTTGCTGTTGGCGGCAGGCATGAAGTCCTTCATATCCTTCTCATTGATAATGACGCGCTTGTTCTCCTTGTCGAAGTCCACTATTCGTGACAGTTCTCCCACCTTGTCCGACTGAGCGAAGACGGCTTTCCTTCCGTCAGTCCACAGTTGGCGGGTTTCTATTCTGCGACCGTTGAATATTGGCGACTGCGCCACGTAGCGGTTTATTCCGTTCTTCTGCCAGTTGCCCACTTCCACGCCGCCAGAGATTACCGTGCCGTCTTCGCCGATTATTCTCGTAGGCGAATCAGGCGTTCCGGCATCCTCAGGTCGGATGAAGAGAGGCTTTGTCAGGCGATATGTGCCAGACTTTATGCGGATGGTGATGCCACCCGCTATCTTCTCCTGATATTCAGTCTTGCCTATTCTTGCCAGTCTGCGCCATTCGCGAGCCTGCTTAATGGCGTTGGCGATGCTTTCGCCCGGACTGACCGTTATTTCCGCTGCTTGGGCTATAGTGGCGAAGAGCAGCATGAGTGATGTAAAAAGTGCTTTCATAGTTTCTTTCCTTTCATCTTCCAGTAGTTTCTCGCAAAGGTGTAGTTTATGAAGTTATGCAAGTCAGTCATGGTCTTTGCCGGCTTCAGCGTGACCAGTTCCTTCGGAGCAGCAGGGTTGAGGTTGTCCAGCTCGCGAGCCAGGATGTCAAAGATGTTCAGCTCAGTGATGCAGCGCATCTTCAGGTCGTGCAGCAGGCTGACGTTCTTCTCGTATTCGTTGTTCTCTATCGCCCGTCTCACCGTTCTCACCGCCTCGTCCGGATCAGCAGTGTCAATCTCGGGGAAGTCAGCCTCAGGGAAATAATCCTTGATGTTGGTGCATCCGTAGTAGATAGGGTAGGTCTCGGCTATAAGAGCATCCTTCAGCTTCTCAGTCCAGTAGTATCTGCCGCGCGAGTTCTCAATGACGATGTGATATTTGTATGGCGAGAGCACGTCAAGCTTATCGTCAAAGTCGTTGAAACCCTCGCCGAAGATGTCGAGCTGGTCGCCGAACTGCTCCTTCAGCTTCTTCACGAAGACGATGCGCTCGTAATGACCGCGGGTGAACGATTTGTTGCTCGTTATCACGGAGAGCAGCTTGGTCTTCTGTGGAGTAGGGCGGTTGAGCAGCTCGTTGTAGCCGATGTTTGTCTTGAATGGCGGACGGAGGAAACTGACACCCACGGTCCACGGGATGATTGGCGGCGTGTATTTCACGTTCTTGCCCGAGATCTCTGGCTGGCAACTGAGCACCAGGCCGTACTGATCGCGATATGCTTTCGGATAGCTCACTACGGAGTAAGGCTCGTAGAAGGCCAGTACGGTGTTTTCCCGCGCAACATTGAAGTGCAGCGGCTGCTTATGCGGTTTGCCTATTACGACCACGAAGTCCGGCGAATCAATCTCCTGATTCACGAAAAACTGGTATCGTCCGTCAGAACTGCGTCCGTCCTCCGTCCTTGATTGGCTCAGGATGAAGTCGCCCAGTCTGTAGTATAATGCTACCTTTAACATATTTATATTAAGTAATTCAAGTTTACGAAAAAAGCCTGCAAGAATCGTCTCCGATTTTGCAGGCCTTCTGTGCATTGACAGTGTATTTTTTTACTTAGCAACCTTTGGAGCGCGCTTTTCTGCGATGCGAGCCTTCTTACCAGTGAGCTTGCGGAGGTAGTAAAGCTTAGCACGGCGCACCTTACCACGCTTGTTAACTTCAATGCTTTCGATGCTTGGTGACTCGATAGGGAAGATACGCTCTACACCTACTGTACCTGACATCTTGCGTACTGTGAAACGCTTCTTGTCGCCATGACCAGAAATGCGAATTACAACACCACGATAGAGCTGGATACGCTCTTTTGAACCTTCGACAATCTTGTATGCCACTGTGATAGTGTCACCAGGACCGAAAGATGGGAACTCTTTGCCTGTAGCAAATGCTTCTTCAGCAACTTTGATTAAATCCATTTTATTATTTTATGAGTTTAGAGTTGAGTGTCCCTTAGCGCAACATAGACAGGCAACACTTCTTCCTTCCATCGGTTACGCCAAAAGCGGGTGCAAAGGTACGAAAATCTTGCAAGTTACGCATTAAAACTCCCATCTTTTCGTGTGTAAAATTGATATAAATGGCACAAAATGCAAAATTCTTGAAAATAATTGGGAAAATATTTGCGTAGTTCATAAAATAGTCATACCTTTGCACCCGCTAAACCGAAAGGATGACGCGATGATGGCGAGGTAGCTCAGCTGGTTAGAGCGTCGGATTCATAATCCGGAGGTCGCGGGATCGTGACCCGCCCTCGCTACTCAGATTGAAGGACTTACGATTTTCTCGTAAGTCCTTTTTGTTTACTTCCTGTGCTTCTTAGGTTATTTTCTGTAAAAAACAAATGTAGGGCGAAATAAACGCCCTACATATATTATATATATTAGATGTCATCTTCACCTTCGCCCCACTTGGCACCATCATTATCAACTTCCTTCTCGATATCAGGAGATGATACTGCTAAGAGTGAAGGACCCTCTACTTTTAACTTGATAAAGTCAATAGTAGGTTGAACGTATTTCTTCTTTTTCATTTTTGCGTTGAATCTGGGTTATGTGTAAAAGTAGGGATTATTTAACGTAAAACTTCTTGCCGTTTTGTATGTAGATGCCTGGTGGCAACTGACCTTTCTTCGCCATCTTTACACCGCTGATGCTGTAGATGTCGGCAGAGTCTGTAGTTGGGGCGTTTACATCTTCCACTCCTGTTACTTCAGGCTCAACGATGAAGAGCGTGAGAGCCCTTGAAGGAGCTGCGTTGTTAGTGTCAACCTCTGGATCGCCGTAGATAACCCATCGGTAAGGACGTTGACCAGTGCCAACCTTTACCCATGTGAATCCGCCGCCGTTGGTCAATGACCAGAAGTTCTTTGCCGCCTGTGCCACACGGTCGGAAGAAGTAAGACTGCCGGCGATGGTGTAGTTGCCGCCAGGGATAGTGGTAGGATTATCCTTCTTATATCCTTCAAGATTTGTTGTGCCTTTGATAACCATCTCGCCCGCAGCGTGCTGGATGAAGTAAGGAGTGTATGCTGCAAGATTATCCGTAGCATCGTCTTCCCACTTGTTAATCCACAGTTTTGCTTCGGTGTCAATCTCCACCTTCTTGACAGTTCCTACCTTCGTTCCTGTAGGTCTGACAGCATCGAACGGCAGATAGAGTGCCTGCCATTTTCCATCTTGAGTGTCAGAGAATGTACGCTTATACTGTATTGGTGAACCGGTTACAGGCGAAAGATTGCGGTATGGTACATTATCCGTACTAAGCTCGCTGGCGCGGTTATTGCCATCGTTCAAAAGGATTGTGACATACGCATTACCTGTCACGCTTTCGTATGCTACACCATCTTTGTCAATACTCTGACCATTGAGGTCAAGGATAAGAGAACGACCTGGGTTTACAAGGGTTGCGTTGGTGAGGTCTATAGCATCCACCTTTGCACCCACGGTGTTTGGCGTAAGCTTAATGATGGTGGCTATGCCGATAGGGTCATCGGCTGTACCTTCTGTATTGTATTTATCCCTTGCTTGAGTCAATGCTTCGTTGATGCTTGCTGCGCCATAGAATATATCGCTGACATTTCTTACCAATACACATCCTTTACGCAGCACAACAATCGACATATCATCAGAGTTCTCCTTGTCCAGTTTCTTCCATTGCTTATTTTGTCTCACAAGGATGTATCGTGCACAGTGCATACACTCTACATGAGGCAGCATACCATCGCTATCTGCAGTAGGTTCTGTTGCGTCTGTTACCACGTATGTGCCATCAGAATTCTTAGGCCATTCGTGGTCAAGATATACTGTTATAGGACGCGTAAAGGTGTTACCAGCCACGTCGCTGGCTGTTATGGTGTATACAAGGTAATCAATAGGGTCGCCTTCTTCATCCACCTGTCCTACTGCAGGAGGTGTAAGTAGAAACTTGCCATTCTGATATTCTACTCCTGTCAAACCTGTAGGAATAGTTATGCTTGAAGTATAATTAGCCTTTACTGTATAGCCATCAATAACAATAGTGTTTACATTTACATTATCTTCAATAGTCACTTCAACCTTAGCATGGGTACCGTTCCTTACGACTTCGCTACATACTATAGAGTAACCATTCTCTACCTTTCCCTTAGGAGTATGCTCAATCGTTGGTGCTTGGTTATCTACCTTATACTGCTGAGAGATAGCGTATGACACATTGCCGTCAAGGTCTTGTGACTTGATGTACAGATAACCGTAAGGGAAGGCTGTTGCAAGAATGTTGACGGTGTAAGCGCTACTGCCTGGGGTGCCTGTGAGTGGAGTCCAACCTTCTATCGCAGAAGGTACCGCATCATTGTTTGCAGCCACATAATACCACTGCTGGGTGTTTGTGCCGTCGCTGTTGTCGCGTATGTCAACATACACATCGAGCGAACCCACGATAGAAAGGTCTGCCTGTGTCTCCTGTCTTACTCTCGAACCCGTGAACACGATTGTTGGTGGCACGGCATCCTTCCAGTAAGCATATACCTCTTCGTCACCGTCGGCAACTATGTTATTGTGTATCTCGTTAGTACCCAAAGCATAAGTCCAACCTTCAAAACGATAGTTGGTAAGGAACGCGCTGTACTGTTTGAGGTCAATCGTTTCACCGTAAGAAGCAGCGTACTTGTACTCTGTTGTACCTGCAGAATAGTGAGGCGTTGTGCCTGATGGGGCGTTAAGGTTGAAATGGATGACAGGCAGAGCAACCTCCTGTGTGAGAGTTGCTTTGTTTGTATTTGTAGATACATTGCTTGTCAGAGGCATACCAGCCACGTTATGGCTTACGCCGTTTATTTCAAAGCCAACTATCTGCGCTTTATAGAAGAGTTGGTCATACTGCATATCGTCAAGCCATACAGGGTAAATGCCTGAATAATCTCCATTGTTGTTCTCGCATGCTACAGATATGTTCGCCAACTGACTGATAACAGTGTACGAACCATCTGCAGATGTTGAGCTAAGCAACTTTACATTAATAGCATCAGGCTTGACTTTATTGGTCAGAGTAATGCTCCATGGTTGCATATACATGCCTGTAGGCACAGCACTCATAACCGTCTCGTGTGAAGATACATTGGTAGTCACATACTTGTTCTCGTCTCCAAGTATCGCTTTTGCAGTAATAGCCAAAGTCTTTAGTTGCTCTTCCGTTACATAGATTGTTGAAGTGTTATTTGTGCCAGCACCTACTATTGCATTGATGGTTGCCGTAGCAATGGTGTGACCGGTGTAGTTGCCTATACCGCTTTGCTCTGTGCCAGCTGATACCGTCATGTTATAGTCGCCAGCATTGAATTTTACAGTTGCAGACTTACTCTTGTCTTCCTCGTTTACCGTCTTGATTTCTCCGTCACGGTCAATGTACGAATAGTCCCAAACCACTGTGAACCTTGTGTTTATCCAGTGAGCATGGAGCATACGGTCGGCAGTGAAAGTACGCTCGGTATCTATGATAGTACCATCGTGAGCGTAAATCTTTTCACCGTCAACGGCTTCTGTGAAATATCCCTCAAAGTAGTATCCATCTTTTGTTGGAACTGTAAAAGAGGTAAGTGCTGGAGTCTTCTCTCCTATCTCTATGTCAATAGGAGATATAGCTTGTGAGCCACCTTCGTTGTTGAATGTGATGGTTATCTGGTAGAGCTTGACGATTTCCTCTGGGATCTCTGTGATGTATTCTGCGTTAGTTGCGGTATATGTGGTGTTGTTGATTCGTTTTTCTGCTGATGTTCCAAGGATCCATAACTTGCCTTGCTCTCCACTTGTACCAACAGTGCCCATTGTACCACCAGCACCGCCCGTACTTGTCCAATTCTGTTTGTTACCATTCTTGACAGAACCATTATCCTGAACGTCTGTTTGAGTCGCAACGCCTTTACCGCTACCACCCATACATGAGGCTTCTTTAGCCGTGCTTTCTATGTTCTTCTTACCAAAGTCAGCACCGCCCTGACCACCGGCACCACCACCAATGCCACCAGCACCGCCAGCACCTATGCAGAGCGATGGAACCATACCCATGCCGCCACCGCCACCGGCGCCACCACCACCGAAGTGATATACCTTATTGCCACCTATGGTAAGTCCATTGGTCGTTCCCCAATAGCCATTATTGCCAGCAGCACCATTTGAACCCTGAGTACCCGATGTAGCAGTAACCTTCACCGTACCGAGTAAATATACAGTACCCATACCACCTGATGCAGCAGCTTCACCAGCATTACCACCAGCAGCACCGTTGTATCGGTTCGTAGTACCGCCCTTGCCAGCACTGATGCCACCCTTAGCACCAATGGCACCTCGACCGCCTATACCTGGGGCTGCACCGTTACCACCATCGCCACCGTTGCCACCAGCACCGCCGTAGCGAGTGTCGCCTTGTGCAAACGTGAAGTTAGCACTTACGCCAGTCTTTCCACCAGCATTCTCACCATTGCCACCATTGCCACCGTTGGATGCATTACCGCCATTTGCCACGAGCGTTCCATCGCCGATAATTACGAGCGTTGAACCTACAGGCACGAGGATACCTGGCATACCAGGGTGGTCTGTTTCATCAGCAGCATCGGCTGCATTAACAGCATTGGCACCAGTTACGGTTAGCGTAACGCCTGCCTTGATATCTATTACGACTTGTGCACCACCAGATGCTACCTGAAGACCTGATTCACCGGCTTTAGAGGCTGTGATTGTAGTATTCTCAGATACGATATATACCACACCATTTTGAAGTACAGAGTTTGGTGTAGTAGGCAATGCCGTTTGTCCCATCGCCACAGTTGTGACGATGGAAAAAAGAAATGATAAAAGTTTTCTGAACATATAGAAAAGTTGTTGTTTAGCAGTTTTGTAAAGCCGTGTTAGGTTATAATGGCAATAGTTGTGCTGTGAAAATAGCTCAAAAACCTCGGCAAAATTATAAAGTTTTTATAACATTTACAAAGTAAAATTTTTGAACACCCCTACAAAATCAACAAAAATTATAGCTATTTCCCCATAATAAGCAACTTGCAAGATTCGTTTCTCATGCTAGTTTTTCTTTAAAATTGGTCATTTTTGCTATATTTTGAAACTTATACCCCTAATTTTTAGCAAAAATGTATAGTTTTTAGTGTAATATACCCCTATTTCCGAAATATTATTGTTATCTTTGCACCATGATATTAAATATGTTCTTACTCGGTGCCTGCTTTGCGCTGCACACCTGCATCTTTACGATTGCATTTATCAACCGTACGAAGAATGCCCCATACCGTGAGGCATTCGCATGGCTGGCACTGATTCTTGCCCTACAGTGTATCTGGGAGTTAATAGGTTACTTGTTTCCAGATATGAACGTCCCAAACCTTAATCAACTGAACATTTGTGTGGATGCCACAGCCGTGCCATTTTTCGTGCTACAGATGGAGTGTATATGCAAGCAGAACATAGAGGAAGAGTCATGGAAGATGAGGTGGATACAGTTGGGCATAAGCGAGATACCTATTCTTACCTTTCTCTTAATATCGCTGTTCACGGGTTGGGAGTATCTCTTGAGAGTGATGGACATATGGTTCTTCATATACATTGCTTCGTTTGCAGTAAGGGCGATTCGTTACCTCAGAGAATATAACCAACTCCTCTCTTACGCCAACGACGTTAAAAATCGCAGCATAAACTGGGCTGCATGGGTATTCGGCACCAGTATCTTAATCATGCTGAGCTATACCTTCCTTGTGTCGCATTTTAACAACCTAATGATAGAAAATCTGTACTATTTAGTGAACATGTCGCTGATGTGTGTCAATGCATATTTTATATGGACACAGCGACCAGAGAACTCAAAGGAAATGGCTAAGATAAAGGCGATTTTACATGACGAACGCGAAAGAGTAAAGGAGAAAATGGTGGAGATGGAGGAACAGATGGTGAGACTCTCGGAGAAGACGAGTCATATAGACAAACTGACAAACGAAATGAGCGAGAACGCCGAGAAGTTGAAGCGCAAGGCAAACATCAAGGAATATATGGATACGATGCGTCTGCTGCATCCACAGCTGGAACAGACTCTCAATAGCATTGCTGACACACGCTTGACTAACCACGACATCCTTCTATGTATGTTGATATTGGACGGTAGGAAAGTGTCTTACATTGCCAAGATGACAGGAGTGAACGTGAAGAGTGTGGAGATGGGGCGAAGCCGACTGAGAAAGAAACTGAAGTTGACTGCTGAGGAAAAACTCAACGATTTTATTCAGAGATTAGCGAACAAAACATAAGGTGTAGGAAGGAAAAAAACATCTGTGCCTTACTTACTGTATTTCTTTATCAGGCTGTAAGCTTGTGTTATGCCGAGTTCGCCTGCAAGACTGAGGTCTCTGAGGGCTTCTTCTTTACGGTTGAGCTTGATGAGGGTGAGGGCGCGATTGAACAGGGCGCGGTCAAAGCGGGGGTCGAGGGCGACGGCTTTGTTGAAATATTCCAGTGCCTCCTCGTAGCGGGCTTCGTTAGCGGCGACGCAGCCTTCGTTGTAGTTAGTGACTGGCGTTGTGAGCGAGGTGTCTGCCTTTGCCTCTTCTTCGGTGATGAGTATCTGGTCAAGGAATCGCTCCTCGATATTGCGGTTCTGTATCTTTCCGCGCATACCTGTAACTTCCTTGAAGTCTTCCTTGATCTCTTCATGCTCAACCTCTACGGTGTCTTCCACGATAATCAGCTGATACTTGGAGAAGTCTATTTCTGAGCGTTTGCGAACCTCGTTGATCTTTGCCTTTGACCATCGCTGCGTGTTTATACCGTAGTGCTTATCGTTCTGCTCGTTGAAGATCTTGAACTCGTCGAGGTCTGCCTTGTTCTTCTGTCCGGTGCGGCGGTAAAGGGCTGCGCGCTGCTGACGGACTGCCCATGAGTTTGGATATTCGTTGAGGATGTGGGTGTAATCGTCGATGGCTGCCTGATAGTTTCCGATGCTCTCGCTGAGTGCCGCGCGTCTGAGTCTGACCTCCCAGGCTGCTGGCAGCACGCTGAGGATGACGCCATAGTCCTCCACGGCTCCTTTCACGTTGCCCGTACCTTGTCGCAGAACGGCACGACAGAAGCGCGCCATGACGTTTCGTGGCTCATAGCGTACGATGAAGTCGAAGTCGAGTAGAGCGCGGTTGTCGTCGCCCACCTGCATTCGGATAATGGCTCGATTGTAGTGGGCAAGGACGTTGTTAGGGTCCAGTTCGATGGTCTTGTCGTAGTCGGAGATTGCTCCGCGAATGTTATTGATGTTTATGCGTGCAAGGGCGCGGTAGAGGTAATGTCTTGCATAGTTAGGGCGGTAGTGTATGGCTTTTGTGAGGTCTTCTTCCGCCTTTTTCCATTTCTTATGGCCGAGGTCTATCATGGCGAGGAACTGCCATGCCTTGCCGTTGTGCTCGTCAATGTCGAGGCTCTTTCTTATACACTCTTCGCCTCGCACGGTGTCTTTCTGGTTGAGGTAGGCTTCGGCATCAAGGAGATAGAGCTGCGAGTTTTTGTCCCAGCGGCGGAGCATGGTGTCAACATTCTCGTGCACCTTGTCGTAGTCTTTCTTCTCCAGATAGCAGTAGGTGCGGTTGTACCAGAAATCCTTGTTGCTGTTTTGCATCTGGATTGCCTTGTCGTAGTCGGCAATGGCGGCATCAAAATCTTTCTGCTGTATGGCGCAGATGCCGTGCAGATGGTACAGTTCGACGACGTAAGGGTTAAGCCTGATGGCTTCCTTGCAGTCTGTGCCCGCTCCGATGTAGTCCTCCAGATTGTACTTTGCCACTGAGCGCAGATACCAGGGCTCGTAGAGATAGGGCTTGGCGCTGATGATTTGGCTGAAATAGTGGATGGAGAGCACATAATCGCTATAGTAGAGCGCGGTGCGTCCTACGTTCAGCAGTCTGTTGTAGTTGAATTGAGCGAATGCTACGGCAGATGCCAGGGTGAGTATAGCTGATAAGAGGACTCTGCGGAGCATCTATGCACTATTTAAGCGATTTCGTCTTGTAGCCTGCGCTGTATTTTCCCTGTGTGAGGGCTTTGAGCTTATTCTTTAGCAGGGTCTTGCGCAATGGTGAAACGCGGTCAACGTACATCTTGCCTTCAAGGTGGTCAAACTCATGCTGCATGACGCGGGCAAGGTAGCCTTCCACCCATTCGTCGTGCTCATTGAACTCTTCGTCCATCCATTTCACGCGGATGCTTGTAGGGCGTACAACCTTCTCAGAGAGTCCTGGGAGAGAGAGGCATCCTTCGTCGCTAGAGTCTTTCTCGTCGCCGTATTCCTCGATGTGTGCGTTGATGTAAACCTGGCGGAATCCTTCGTACTCCGGCATATCCTCCTTCAGCGGGTCGAGGTCGATGATGACAAGACGGATAGCCTTGCCCACCTGTGGTGCGGCGAGTCCGATGCCGCCGGTGCTCTCAAGGGTCTGCCACATATTGTCGATGAGCGTCTTGAGTTCCGGATAGTCGGGAGTGATGTCCTCTGCCACTTTTCGCAGCACAGGCATTCCGTATATATAAATAGGTAGTAACATATTCTGTTGTTTAGTGGTTTTAACTAACGTATTCTGCTTGCCATGTAGTCTTGCAGAATGATTGTTGCAGAAATGGTATCTACGAGTGCCTTGTCCTGACGGGCTTTCTTCTTCAGTCCGGCATCAATCATTGTGCGGTGTGCCAGGACTGATGTGAATCTCTCGTCGAAGAACTCCACTGGCACTTCGGGATGGAGTTTCTTCCATCTGGCTGCAAACTGCTGCACGCGCGCCAGGTTTTCGGATGCCTCACCGTTGGTCTGCTTAGGCTCACCAAAAATAATCTTCTCTACCTGTTCCTGTCGGATGTAATCCTCAAGAAAGGAGAGAAGAGTATGTGTAGGTACAGTCACCAGCCCATTGGCAATGATCTGCAATGGGTCAGTGACTGCTATTCCTGTGCGTTTGCGTCCGTAATCGACTGCTAATATGCGCATCTACGTTTTTTTACTTGCGGAGAATCCAAGCGTCAGCATAGCTGCTCTTGAGGCGGTTCTTGTCAGAAACGATGTCGCTCATTGAGTCAGAAGAGGCTGCAACTACGCGGTAGAGGTTGTTTGCAGTGCGCACAATCTGAGCGTTGTAGCCCTGTCCGCGGAGTGTGCCCTGAAGGCGCTCTGCGTTAGCCTTTACGCCGAAAGAACCAACAACGATGCTGTAAGCCTTGAGACCCTCGCCGTCGATCATTGAGTAGCTTTCCTGACGAGTAGGCTCAGTGTAAGTCTGAACAGTAGCTTCGTAAGTGTTCTGCTTTTCTACTGTAGGAACGTAAGTGGTAGGTGTTGTAACCTCCTCAATAGTAGTAGCAGGAGTTTCTGTTACATAACCAGACTCTGCTGCCTTAGCCTTCTCGTATGCCTTCTTGTATGCACTTTCAGATGACTTACAGCTTGTGAACGAAACAGCAACAGCCATTGCTGCAAACATGATAAAACTCTTTTTCATATTGTAATTTTGTATGTTTATTTACTCTAAATTGTTTATGATCGGTTGCAAAATTAGTCATTTTTCAGCAAAAAGCAAGAATATTTATGCATAAATGTTACAAAAATGGGCTTTTTTGACATTTTTTAATAAAAAAGTAAGCAAAATCATTTGGCACAATCAAAAAATATCGTACTTTTGCCAGTGATTAATAAACATTTTAAAACGTAGAAACTATGAAAGCATTAAGTTACATCGGCGCATTCATCGGAGGCGCTATCGCAGGTGCTGCAATCGGTATTATGGTAGCACCAGAAAAGGGTAAGGACACTCGTGAGAAGATTTCTGATACAGTGAAGGACTTCTGCAACAAGCATAACCTCAAGCTTTCAATGAAGGAAGTTAACGACCTCGTTGACGACATCAAGGATGCTACTGCTGACGAGACTATCTAAAAATCTGCATTCAGAATAAGTTTTATCATGTAGGGCGAGGATTTCCGAGCCCTACATCTTGCGGATAAAATTCTCAAATTCCCAAAATTCTTGATAAAATAAAGGTAAATATATACAATTTGGCCTTTTTTCTTGAGACAAGAATTATCAACAATTTACAAGAATTAATTCAAAAATTTTTATTTTAATTTCTGTCTATTGTTGGGCATTGTTTGTTAAAAGAAAGGAAATTATATACAATTTGACCTTTTTTCTTGAGACAAGAATTATCAACAATTTACAAGAATTAATTCAAAAAATTTTATTTTAATTTCTGTCTATTGTTGGGCATTGTTTGTTAAAAGAAAAATAAAAACATAAAATTGTTATAATGATTATTTGGGGTCAAAATAATATATAGTTCCTTAAATAAAAAATATTTGAATATAAAAAAATTGATGAAGAAATGATGTCCTCTGACAAGAACGTCGATATCTTTGTCCAGCTTCTGGAATCCTTGAAGAAATGGGCTGGAGTGAAGGCAGAGCTGCTGAAGGTGGAAGCGGCGGATAAGGGTGTGCGCATAATAGCCGGACTCATCTTTATCATGCTCTTCATGTTCTTCCTCTTCTCCATGAGCATCCTGCTGTCTCTTGCCTTAGCAGCAGTCATAAGTTCTTATACGGGAATGGCATGGGCATTTGTTATTATGGCGGTGGTCTATCTGGTGTTCTTCCTGGCTATGATAGCCTTCAGGAAAGCGCTGGTGGTCAATCCGCTGGTAAAGTTCTTCTCGCTTATCCTTGAAGCTGGAAGCACGAATGTTTAACTTGGCAAAATGGGATAAATAAAGTATGGAATATAATACTCTCAACGACATAGCTCGACGTAAGGCTGCGCTGAAGGCCGAACTCGACTTGCATGCCAAGAATATCGAGAAACTGAAGAAGGCGCTTCTGGCGAAAGACGAACCGTCAGCTGACAAAGGAAAGAAGGGATTCTTTGCTCGTGTGAACACGAAAAACCTCATCTCTACCGCAATCTCTACGGTTGACGGCGCATGGTTTGCGTGGAAACTATACAAGAAATTCAAGAGGTAATTTGTGAAGGGGTAAGCCAAATCCTCGCCCTACATTTCGCCAAAATCTAATAATACCTCAAAAAAAATTAATGGTGTCCGGTAAACGTATGTAACATATTGAATAACATGTATTTTAAGTAGGTTAAGCCCTATGACTTGATATTATAACAGAAAATAGGGCTTTAATGTTTACTTTATCGCTACTTTGGGAGCCCTAGGAAAACTCCTGACGGAGAAAACCCCTTAACGGGGAAAACAAAAACAAAGAAAACTCACCGCGGAATTGTTTTCTAATGTTTCCGTTTTCTGCGTTTGGCAGTTTTCTGGGAGCTTGCGACCGTTTTCCTGCGCCCCTTATCAGCGACAATGAGAAAAATCCAGTGCGTTTTCTGTTAATATTTTTATCGGACAGTAATAATATTATATATTAATGTTCGCGTGAGGGTTTAGAGCTCCTTCTTGATGGCGTCGATGAGCTGCTGATATTCCTCGTCAGAGAGGTAAGTCTGCTGTGGATTCATCTGGAAAGTGCCGCCGAAGTCAAGTCCGCCTTCGTATTTTGGTGCGAGGTGGAAGTGGAGGTGAGAGAGCTTGTCGCTGTAAGCACCGTAGTTGATCTTTACAGGATTGAACGCCTTCTGCATGGCACGAGTCACCTGAGCAACGTCTGCCATGAAGTCGTTGCGGTCTGCGTCAGAGAGTTCGTTGAGGTCGTTGACATGGTCTTTGTATGCCACGAGGCAACGGCCACGGTAGCTCTGCTCCTTGAAAAGGAATACGCGTGAAACACGGAGTTGTGCAAACTCAATCATGAGTGAATGCAAGGTCTCATTGTTCTGACAATAGAGACAGTCTTTTGGATCGCTGTACATAGTAGGTTAGTTTTGAGTTTATGGTTTTTAGTTTTTGGAGTTTTGTATTTGGAGTTTTGTAGGGCGAGGATTTCCGAGCCGTTTATCGCGAATAGATCGTTTTCGTGCATAGGGCGGCTCGGAAATCCTCGCCCTACATCCTATCCTACAAGACTATTAAACATCCCTCCCCTCGGGAGGGCTTGGGTGGGCTTTTATGAATATAATTGCTCCTTCTGTGCCTTGATGGCTTCATCGTAGATGTAGTCATCGTAAGTCATTAGCTTGTCGATTGTTCCCTTAGGAGTAAGCTCGATGATGCGGTCGGCCACGGTATGGATGAACTCGTGGTCGTGAGAAGCGAAGAGGATGTTGCCCTTGAAACCGATGAGGTTATTGTTGAACGCCTGGATAGACTCAAGGTCGAGGTGGTTTGTAGGCGTGTCAAGGATAAGGCAGTTAGCATTCTGGAGCTGCATACGAGCAATCATACAACGCATCTTCTCGCCTCCGGAGAGCACGTTGACCTTCTTCTCCACCTCTTCCTGCTTGAAGAGCATACGACCGAGGAAGCCCTTCATTGCCACCTCATTGCCTGGACCGTACTGCATGAGCCAGTCAACGAGGTTGAGGTCGCTCTTGAAGAACTCTGTATTGTCGAGTGGGAGGTAGGCTGTAGTGATGGTAACGCCCCACTTGAACGTACCTGCATCAGCCTCGCGGTTGCCATTGATGATCTCGAAGAGAGCAGTCATAGCCTTTGGATTGTGAGAGAGGAATACCGTCTTCTGACCGCGCTCGATAGTGAAGCTTACGTTGTCGAAGAGTACTGTTCCGTCTGTGTCAACAGCCTTAAGGCCTTCAACCTCAAGAATCTGGTTGCCCGGTTCGCGCTCCATCTGGAAGATGATGCCTGGGTACTTACGAGTAGAAGGTGTGATCTCCTCTACGTTCAGCTTTTCGAGCATCTTCTTACGTGAAGTTGTCTGCTTAGACTTAGCCACGTTAGCAGAGAAACGACGGATGAACTCTTCAAGTTCCTTACGCTTCTCCTCAGCCTTCTGACGCTGGTTCTGAGCCTGACGGAGAGCGAGCTGTGAAGATTCGTACCAGAAAGAGTAGTTGCCGGCAAAGACGCTTACCTTACCGAAGTCGATATCCACTGTCTGAGTAGAAACGGCATCGAGGAAGTGACGGTCGTGAGAAACGACGAGGACTGTCTGCTCTACCTGTGAGAGGTATTCCTCAAGCCACTGAACAGTGTCGAGGTCGAGGTCGTTGGTAGGCTCGTCGAGGAGGAGGTTGTCAGGATTTCCGAAGAGAGCCTTTGCAAGCATCACGCGCACCTTCTCATTGTTAGAGAGTTCCGACATCTGCTTGTAGTGGAGAGCATCCTTGATACCAACGTGCTGGAGCATCTGAGCAGCGTCGCTCTCTGCGTTCCAACCGTCCATCTCAGCGAACTTCTCCTCCAGTTCTGCCGCACGGATACCGTCTTCCTCAGTCATCTCAGGCTTGGAATAGATGGCATCACGCTCCTGCATGTTGTCCCAAAGTGGCTTGTGGCCCATGAGGACTGTGTTGAGAACTGTGAACTCGTCATACTTGAAGTGGTCCTGCTCAAGGACAGAGAGGCGTTCGCCAGGACCGAGCTCTACGGTACCCTTGTTTGGCTCAAGTTCGCCGCTGATGGCACGAAGGAGAGTTGACTTTCCTGCACCATTAGCGCCGATGACGCCATAGATGTTTCCGTTAGTGAACTTGATGTTCACGTCTTTGTACAGTACGCGCTTTCCGAACTGTATCGCAATGTTTGTAAGTGTTATCATATAGTGTATTTACAATTTACAGATTTACAATTTACGATTTGGCATTCGCCTAAATTAATCATCTGTTTTCTTGCCTTTTGGCTTTTTACCTTTAGACTTTGCTCCTGGCTTACCCTGCTGCTTGCCCTTTGGCTTACGCTTAGGCTTAGGCTTGCGTTTTTGTCCTGGTCTTGGCGGTTTGCCGCGAAGCTTCTTGTACGCAGGACCTTCCATGCCGTCAGGCAGTGGGAGCTTCTCGATGGACTTCTCAAGGAACTTCTCTATCTCCATGAAGTAGCCGATGTCCCAACCGCGTACGAGGGTTATGGCTTCGCCGTCACGATCGGCACGAGCTGTACGACCGATGCGGTGAACATAATCCTCTACGTCGCGAGGTACGTCGTAGTTTATTACCATGGCAATGTCGTCAATGTCGATGCCTCGAGCCACGATGTCTGTAGCTACGAGAACATCAGTCTGTCCGCTCTTGAAGCGGAACATCACTTCGTCGCGCTCAGCCTGTGAGAGGTCGGAGTGCATCTCGTCGCAGTTCACCTTCATGCGAAGAAGTTCCAGGCGCAGTTCCTTACATTTTATCTTTGAAGAGGCAAAGATGATAACGCGCTGAAGCTTCTGCTGCTGGAACATGTTCTTCAGGATGCGAACCTTCTGGTCTTCGTGGCAGATATAAGCCTGCTGGTGGATCTTTTCCGCTGGCTTACTCACCGCGAGCTTTACCATCACAGGGTTATGGAGGAGAGTCTTTGCAAGGTCTTCTATCTTCTCAGGCATTGTAGCCGAGAACATGATAGTCTGGCATGTTGGGGGTAGGAGAGAGGCTATCTTCTTGATGTCGTCAGCAAAGCCCATGTCGAGCATTCGGTCGGCTTCGTCGAGGACAAAGAAGCTTACTCGCGAGAAGTCAACATTGCCTATCTGGATGTGAGAGATAAGGCGGCCTGGCGTAGCGATGATCATGTGCGCTCCCATGGAGAGTGCTTTCTGCTCGTTGTTGTAGCGATTGCCGTCGTTTCCGCCATAGACAGCCACGGAGTTAATCTGCGGCATGTAATAAGAGAAGCCCTGCATGGCTTGGTCTATCTGCTGGGCAAGCTCTCGCGTAGGACTCATTATGACGCAGTTTATGGCATCTTCCGGATAGAGACGCTCGTCCTCAGGATAGGTGGTGTCGTCGTCGAGCAGGGTGAGTATCGGCAGCAGATAGGCAGCAGTCTTGCCAGTTCCTGTCTGTGCGATACCGATGATGTCGCGACCGCTCAGGATGTGCGGAATGCACTGCTCCTGAACGGGAGTACACTCTGAGAAGTTCATGTCCCAGAGGGCGTCGAGGGTGTTGTCGTTTAAGTTAAGTTCTTCGAATTTCATATTTTAGACCAGCAGTAACTGCTGGGAACGATGGCTTTTAGTTTGGAGCTTTGCGGTAGCAGAAATATGCTATGAACGCAAAGAGAATGTTAGGCATCCAGGCAGCGAGCATCGGATCCCAGCCGGAATTTACGGCGAGGGTAGAAGAGACGGTCTGGAGCATGATGTAGGCACAACTGAGGGCAAGTCCGATACCGAGGTAAAGTCCCATGCCGCCCTTTCTCTTCTTGGCAGAGAGAGAGGCGCCGATGATGGTCAGGATAAATGCGGCAAACGATGAGGCTATGCGCTTGTGGTATTCCACCTCATACTGCGCCACATTTCCCGAGCCGCGCTCATACTGTCGCTGGATATATTCCTTCAGCTCAGGATTCGTGTAGGTCTCCTGCATACCTTTTGAATAGACAAGGTCGTTAGGCTCGATGGTGATTATGGTGTCCTTCTGCGGACCGCTGGTAATCTTTTCTCTCAAGCCCTTCATCTCGCGGTTACGCCAGTTGTACAGCTTCCATTTGAACTTCGTGTCGCTGATGGTGTCATACTGCGCTTCGGTAGCCGTGAGGTGGTTTACGAGTTTCTTTCCCTCAAACTTGTCAAGGCAGAAGCCGTACGCCTTCTTGTAGTTGCGGTCGTAGTGCTGCATGTAGGCAATGACTCCTGGCTGCACCTGAATCTGCACGTTCTCCGTAGATGTGACAATCTTGAAGCTGTTCTTGTAGAGTCGCTCGAAGTTCTGTCTGACCACGGTGCCTCGCGGTATGATGTAGCCGCCGAGGAAGAAGGCCAGTATGGATATCAGGGCTGCTGAAATCATGTACGGGCGAAGCAGTCGCTTGAAGCTGATGCCTGCCGCAAGCATGGCGATGAACTCCGAGTGTCCGGCAAGGTTAGAGGTGAAGAAAATCACCGCGATAAACACGAACAACGGACTGAACAGGTTGGCATAGTAAGGCACGAAGTTCATGTAGTAGTCGAAGACGATAGCCTTCAGCGGCGCGTTGTACTGCGCAAACTTTGAGAGGTTTTCGTTGACGTCGAAGACCACAGCCACCGAGATAATCAGGAGGATGGAGAATACGTATGTGCCGATAAACTTGAAAATCAGGTAGCGGTCAAGGCGCGGAAGTATCTTGTTGAATCCGCGCTTTACAATCTTCGGTATGCGTGGGCGTCGGAAGATGAACTTCGCAACGCTTTTGGCTACAGTCTTCGCCCGAGATTTTCTATTATGTTCTTTTTCCATATTTCAAAGTCGCCATTGATGATGTGCTGGCGAGCGTCGGTTACTAATCTGAGATAGAATGAGAGATTATGCAGGCTGGCTATCTGCAGCGCAAGCAGTTCGTTAGCCTTGAACAGGTGGTGGAGATAAGCCTTCGTATGAACGCGATCCACTTCACAGCCGTCTGGGTCGATAGGCGTGAAGTCGTTCTCCCACTTCTTGTTCTTCATGTTCATCGTGCCTTCGTAGGTGAAGAGCATAGCGTTTCTGCCGTTTCGTGTAGGCATTACGCAGTCGAACATATCTACGCCGCGTTCGATGGCTTCAAGGATGTTCTGCGGAGTGCCGACACCCATGAGGTAGCGAGGTTTGTCCGTAGGCAGTATTTCGTTTACCACCTCAATCATCTCGTACATCTTCTCCGTCGGTTCGCCTACGGCAAGTCCGCCGATGGCGTTTCCGTCGCAGCCTTTGTCGGCAATGAACTTCGCTGATTCGCGTCGGAGTTCTGGATATACGCAGCCCTGAACGATAGGGAAGAGAGTCTGAGAGTAGCCGTAGAGAGGCTCTGTCTCGTTGAATCGCTTCACGCAGCGGTCAAGCCAGCGGTGGGTCATCTGCATGGACTTCTTTGCGTAATTATAGTCGCTGTCGCCAGGAGCACACTCGTCGAATGCCATTATGATGTCAGCGCCGATGATGCGCTCTGTGTCCATCACGTTCTCCGGAGTGAAAAAGTGCTTTGAGCCGTCGATGTGGGAACGGAACTCGCAACCTTCTTCCTTCAGCTTGCGGATGCCTGTGAGCGAGAACACCTGAAAGCCGCCAGAGTCGGTCAGGATAGGGTGGTTCCAGTTGTTGAACTTATGCAGTCCTCCTGCCTTCTGCAGGGTGTCAAGGCCCGGACGGAGATAGAGATGGTAAGTGTTGCCAAGGATGATCTTCGCCTTCACCTGTTCCTCCAGTTCGCGGAAGTGAACACCTTTCACCGTGCCGCAGGTTCCCACGGGCATGAATATCGGTGTGGGTATTTCGCCGTGGTCAGTGATGAGAGTTCCTACTCTTGCGTCACTTGCCGACGATGTTTTTTCTAATATGAATTGTGCCAAGCTGATATATATTTACAAATTTACAAATTTACGATTTATTTGTCTCACTCGCAGAACGAACCTCAAAAGAAACAGGGTTCTTCACTTTTTCGTCTGTCAAGGCGAATGCCCAGACGTCCTGAACATCCTCAACATAGTGGAAACTCAGTCCTTTGAGGTAGATCTGCTGAATATCTTCAACGTCCTTTCTGTTCTCCTTGCACATCACGATGTCCGTTATTCCGGCACGCTTTGCAGCAAGAATCTTCTCCTTTATGCCGCCTACCGGAAGCACTTTTCCGCGCAGCGTAATCTCGCCGGTCATGGCAGTGTTCTTGCGAACCTTTCGCTGCGTGATGGCAGAGGCGATGGAAGTGGCGATGGTGATGCCGGCAGAAGGACCGTCTTTCGGAGTGGCACCTTCAGGCACATGAATGTGGATGTTCCAGTTGTCGAAAATCCTGCCGTCGATGTTCAGGGTTTCGGCATGAGCCTTAACGTATTCAAGGGCAAGGACAGCAGACTCCTTCATCACGTCGCCGAGGTTTCCCGTCAGAGTGAGCTTATGCTCTTTTCCCTTGCTGAGACTCGTCTCAACGAAGAGAATCTCGCCGCCGACGCTTGTCCATGCCAGTCCTGTTACGACACCGGCATATTCGTTGCCCTGATAAACATCGCGGTAGAATGGTGGCTTACCGAGAAGTCCTTCAAGGTCAGCAGGCTTTATCATGCCTGATGGAACTGCAATCTTGCTGTCTTGTAGGGCGAGGATTTCCGAGCCGTTTCCACCACTCTGCATCGCACGCTTGTAGGCCAGCTTTCGGAACGCCTTGTTTATCTGCTTCTCTAACTGACGCACACCACTTTCACGAGTGTAGTTTTCTATTATTTTCTCTATGGCAGCCTTGTTGAAGCCGAGCTTCTTGTCGTCCTTCAAGCCGTTGTTCTCCTTTTCGCGAGGGATGAGATGGCGCTTGGCTATCTCGATCTTTTCCTCCGTGATGTAGCCGCTGACTTCAATGATCTCCATGCGGTCGCGAAGTGGATCAGGGATTGTGGAAAGGTCGTTGGCTGTAGCTATGAAGAGAACCTTTGAGAGGTCGTAATCTACATCGAGGTAATTGTCGTGGAACGTGTTATTCTGCTCAGGATCAAGCACTTCCAAGAGGGCTGACGATGGATCTCCATGATAGTTAGAGCCGCCTACCTTGTCTATCTCGTCGAGAATGAAGACAGGGTTGCTGCTGCCAGCCTTGAGGATGCCGTTGATTATTCGTCCCGGCATTGCTCCGACGTAGGTGCGACGATGACCACGAATCTCGCTTTCGTCATGCAGACCGCCGAACGACATGCGTACGTATTTTCTGCCGAGCGACTGCGCGATGCTCTTTCCGAGTGAAGTCTTGCCGACTCCCGGAGGACCATAAAGGCAGATGATTGGCGACTTCATGTCCTGCTTCAGTGAGAGGACTGCCATGTATTCCAGTATGCGTTCCTTCACCTTCTCCATACCGTAGTGGTCGCGGTTCAGGATCTTCTCTGCCCGTTGCAGCGAGTGGTTGTCTTCCGTATATTCGTTCCAAGGCAGGTCAACGAGTGTCTGCAGATACTGGATCTGAGTGCTGTAGTCTGGCGAATGCGGATTGAGAATGTCCGTCTTGTCATACTCCTGCTTGAAATACTCAGCCATCTCTTTGCTCCACTTTTTCTTCTCAGCCTTTTCCAGGAGCTTCTTCTGCTCTGGCGAAGTGTCGCCGTCGCCAAGCTCTTCACGAATGGTCTGCATCTGCTGGTGGAGGAAGTATTCGCGCTGTTCGTCAGAGAGGTCTATGGATGTCTTCACCTTTATGTCGTGCCTGATCTCCATTACGCGGATGTCACTCTGCATCAGCTGGATGAATTTCAGCGCACGCTCCAGGATAGACTGTTCGTTCATCAGAGCGGCTCTCTCCTCAGTGGTTCCGGCTGAGATGTTTCCGCAGTAGTAGTTTACGGTCATTGCGTCAGGATGAACGCCTGGCATCATCTTGATGGCAATGTCTGGAATCTCGTCGTTCTTGTGAATATACTCGGCGATGGTCTGCTGCATGTAGTCGATGGCCACCTGGAATTCCTTCGTGTCAACCATGGATTCATCGTCTGGAGCAGCCTGCGCATTTGCCATAGGCCATTTCTTGTCCATACGGACATCCATTATCTCGCAGCGGTCTAAGGCTTGGATGAAAGCTGTTACCTCCCTTATGGCACCAGGTATTTCCATTATCTTCATCACCTTGCCGTAAACACCAAACTGTGATATCTGCTGCTTGTCGGCAGGCACTTCCTCTGAATTGCTCAGCTGAGTGGCAAGGCATATTGGGAATCCCTTCTTCTCAGCCTGCTTCACGAGTGCCAGGCTTTCCTTTCTTCCTATGTTGAGTGGGGTGAGGGTACCAGGGAATACTACCACATCCCTCGTTACGAGGAGTGGCATTTCGTCCTTGATCTCTATCGCGTCCTTGTCTTTTCCGGTTCCGCTCTGGATCTCTGTTATCATCGTGAAACCGCTTCTTCCGTCGTTAAAATTATATTGCATCAGTGTTTCTTTTAATCTTTTTCGTTTTTTTTAGTTTGGTTTTGTGTGATCTGTCTTTTTCTCGTGTATGCGTGTGTATATGCGCACACGCAACAAATAATGTCTGCAAAATTACTAAATCCTTTTTTAATACAAGTCAGGATTCTTGATTTATTAGAATAAAATCACTTTTTTTGAAAAAAGTTGCCGAAAAATTTGCGAGTTCCAAAAAATAGTCATACCTTTGCACCCGCTAAAACGAAGTAACGACCAAGTTTAAGCATCTTCGGAGAGATGGTAGAGTGGTCGATTACACCGGTCTTGAAAACCGGCGTGCTGAGAGGCACCGGGGGTTCGAATCCCTCTCTCTCCGCTAAAGAGCAATCCGAAAGGGTTGCTCTTTTAAATTGAAAAAACATGCTTACTGGAGAGGTGGCGGAATTGGTAGACGCGCTACTTTGAGGGGGTAGTGTCAATTGTGACGTGGGAGTTCGAGTCTCCTCCTCTTCACTAAAGCAGTTATCTTGATTAGCTGAAATATAAATGGAATTTGGACGGATCCAGATTCCATTTACTTTTTTATACTATGTACCTTTAGGTACAAAATATTTGGGAATGATATATAAGTTGTCGCCCTACAAATAAAAGGATCCTTGGGCTTTTGCTTGTATTTCTTATAAGAAACGAAAAATATCCTTATAAGAAAATTGATAATTCCTTATAAGAACTTTATTCGTTTTCCTTAGGAATTCAAACAAAAAATGGATACTTTAGAATACTGTTTATTTTGAAATAATTTTATCAAGAATTTGTGAATTTGTGATTTGACTATCCAGATGTGTCACTCCTTCTTATGAATTCTATAGAATTAAAAGATTCACTAATTCACTAATTCTTGATAATTATAAAAATCTTTATGCACAGTCACTTATTGTTGAGATTTTTGTAAGATTAGCTTCCCTTTCGTCTCCATGATGTAGGGCGAGGCAAAACAGTATGTACTTACCATATTATTTCTTAAAAATAGGGGGGGGGGCTTACCTTATGTCAAGTATTCGCTGTGTAACGTGAAAAAATACTTGAAAGTTAGGAAAAGATGTTGCTAAATTCGGAGAAAATGAATACCTTTGCACATTATTATGTACGTATGTGTATAAAATGCAGAAGATAAGGAAAGTTTTAATCCCCGTAGCCGTACTCCTTTGCTCAAGTGCATCGGCAGTAAACTATACGTTTAGGCAAGGTCATGGACTTGAGTATTCATGGCAGACGGACGATAGGGTCGGGATTACCTCTGGGATTGTTTCCTACGGCAAGATGGATCAACTTTCCTTCTGGGCAAGCAGCAAGGCTGGCACATCGCAAAACGAACGTAGTCTCTATTCCGTAGGCTATCAGCTGAAAACAGAAATGCAGTATTACTCGTATTCGCCTTATCAATGGAGCGCGGATTTCGATGCCCACAACATACGATGCAGATTTGACCAGCAGACGCAGAATGGAAACGGCAGTACCTCTGGACTTGCTTCGTGCGACTATCAGATGGCTTCAGCAACAACTTCTTCCACTGACTGTTCGTTCGCGTATCAGCATATTGGCGGAATATTGAGAATTTCCTTCCCTGCACCAGCGACAATGGTGATGACAGGGCTCAGCATCTCAACAGACTCTCCCGCTCTGGCAACAACAGCCGTGATGGACATCATTGAGCAGAAGGTTATACCTGACGGTTATTCCTCGGAACTGACCTTGCAGACGGAGAATCTTAGCGTGAAGAAAGGCGAAGAGGTGGTGCTCTATGTGGCTTGTCCGGCGCAGAACCTCTCTTCCATGCTCCTCACAATCTCCGTAAATGACGATGCTAGCGGCTATCTGCTCGGCAGTCTCCTCGGACCGAACGTGAAGGCAGGACGACTCTACGAAATCTCTCTCGGCGCGTCGTCAAGGGCAGCGACGAGAACCTTGCAAAACGTACAGCAAGACTACTTGCAAAACGTACAAGAGACTAATATACAACGGATTGCAGGAATATCCAATCCACTGGCACATGCAGAGGATTTCCTGATAGACAATGATTACAACCCTGTAGTTGCAGTCGCATCGCCTATGGCTGATAAACGGAAAAATGATGACTATTACACCTTAGACGGAATGCGCACAGCATCACCTCGCAAAGGTAAAGTTTATATTCACAAAGGTAAAAAGATAGTACGACAAAATTGATAATGAAGAAAACAGAATACATAGAAACCAAACGACAATATTTCCCGCCTGAGGTTCAGTTGATTGAGCTTGAGGTGGAAGGGGTGTTGAATGAGACCTCGCCGAATGCGTCAACTTCAGATATAGAAAATGGAGAAGAGAATGAGGAGGATCCTAATGGCGATATTATTGATGAATAGTTAAAGAAAAAGAAATTGATATTTATTCAAAGAATTCATAATGAAACAAATCTCAACATACATATTCATGGTTGTAATACTATTGTTGGTATCCTGCAATAGTAGTGATGACTTGGATAGTATCAAAAATAACTTCCTGACAGATGAAGATTGGAGGGAGGAAATCCTTGATGGCTCAAGTGTTACGATAAAGCCGTTTGTATCGGGAGATGCTATAACTCGTTCTGCTTTAGCCTTTGATGGTCAGAATCTTGTGTTCGGTTGGCATCAAGGTGATGAGATAGGTCTTTATCCTACTGCCAAAGACGTAGAAAAGTTGGAATCTAGGGATGGTTTGCTTAATCCAGAAGATAATGAAGCGAATAAACACATTTCTTATCCTACAGAAAATCTTTGGCGTACAAATCCACTTCGAAACAGTCAAAGCAAATTTGTCGCAACAGAGTTAAAGCCAGGAAGCCAGACGATAAAGATAGACTATGAGTATGGGGATTTTTTATGGGATGACGTAGTTCGTTGGTCTGCATATTTCCCTTACTCTGCTGACGATATTGATAAAAATAATGGAGGAGATGAAATTAAAGAGACCTACGTTTCTCGATTTTTTGATTTCTCTGGTCAAATCCAAAATGGCTTAGTGAATATTTCTGCATATAAAAAAGGTACAACAGGAGAAGATGCTGGAGCAAGTAATTCTGTTTATCGTGCATCAGAAGCTACTGCTTGTGCACACCTTGGAGACAAAGACGTTTTGATTTCGCCAGAAACAGCCTGGAGTGATAATAGAATCCATTTCCAGATGAGACATGTTGGAGCTGTAATCAGACTTTACCTTCTTGCCCCAAAGGAGGATCTTATTATAAAGGATATAAAGCTTATATGTGACAGCAAGATATTCTACGAAAAAGGACAGTTTACTCTACTTTCACATCCTTATAATGCGAATGCGACCGATGGAAACTATGGCGTAAACCTTGATCTTACTTCGGACGATTGTCAGATTAAAGCTCTTCCTGTAGGAGAACCAAAAAATAATCTGGTACTGAAATTTGCAGACGGCACAGCAAAGACTGTGTATGATGCAAGTGATTCCTACAAGCGATATGTGACAGCTTACATAATGACATACCCGATAACGTATGACCCTGAGGTTCATGGCAATCTCTTTGCTTATGTTACCGCATACAAGCAAGGTGAATCTGCGGATAAGGAATATCATTTTGTCAGCAAAGCTTTGGAAGGAAAGGTTATGAAACCAGGTTGCTACTATCAATGGACTTCCTCAACGCATGCTGACGACGGCCTCTATCCAATTGAGCTTACAGCCACTCTGCTTCCTTGGCAGGACATCGTGGGAGGTGGCATCCCGACGGATTTGGAGAAATAAGCAGTATATGAATTTAATGTATTAGGACGATGAAACTACCTATAGGCATACAGGCATTTGAGAGCCTTCGTAATGATGGCTTTACTTACATCGACAAGACTTCAATGATTTGGAGAATGGTCGATGAAGGTCGTTATTACTTCCTCTCTCGTCCGCGCCGTTTCGGTAAGTCGTTGCTTTTGTCCACTATAAAGACATTCTTCGAAGGTAAGAAAGAATATTTTGATGGAACAATAGGACAACCATTGTACATTGCTACAAGCGATGAGGTAAAGTGGAACTGGGAACCACACCCTATCATGCACCTTGACCTCAACAGCCAGAAATACGACTCCAAAGAAGCTCTTGAGCACATGCTTGATGATTTCCTGTGCAGACAAGAGAAACTTTACGGTGCTAGTGAGTCTGAACGCGGATTTGGATTGAGATTCCAGGGAGTCATCGAGCGAGCATATAAGCATACAGGCAAGCGAGTGGTCATCCTCATTGACGAATATGACAAGCCTATGCTGCAAGCCATTGGCAACAAGGAACTGCAGAACGAATTCCGAGACACTCTCAAAGCATTCTATGGTGCTCTGAAGTCAATGGACGGTTGCATAAGGTTCGCATTTCTCACTGGAGTGACAAAGTTCGGAAAGGTAAGCGTGTTCAGCGACCTCAACAATCTGGAGGACATCTCTATGTTGCCAGGTTTTATTGAGATTTGCGGAATAACAGAGCAAGAGATAACCACCTATCTTAGACCTGCCGTAGAACAGTTTGCAGAAGAAAATAACATAAAGTACGAGGAAACCCTCACAAAATTGAAGCATAATTACGACGGCTACCACTTCTGCGAAGATTCTGTAGGTATGTACAACCCATTTAGTCTGCTCAATGCGTTGAAGAATAGGAAATTCAAAAGCTACTGGTTCGAGACAGGCACTCCTACATACCTCGCCACTTTGCTGAAACGTCACGACTATAACCTCAACGCGATGGAGAATGCCGAGGTGGATGCTGATGTTCTGAACAGCGTTGACTCCGAATCCACAAACCCTATTCCTGTAATCTACCAGAGTGGATATCTGACAATAAAGGATTATGACGAGGAATTTGAGGTGTATCGATTGGGCTTTCCAAACAAAGAGGTGGAGAACGGCTTTACGAAGTTCCTTATACCTTATTATATTAATAATAAAGGAACAACATCGCGGTTTGATATCCGCAATTACGTTGAAGATCTCCGCAGTGGTAACACCGACCAGTTCATACAGCGTCTCCGGTCACTCTTCGCCGATACGCCATACGAACTCATCAAGGATTTGGAGAATCACTTCCAGAATCAAGTCTGGCTACTCCATAAACTCCTCGGCATGTATGTTCAGGCAGAGTATCACACCTCCAACGGACGCATAGATATGGTCTTACAGACTCCTGATTACTGCTACGTCATAGAATTCAAGTTTGACGGAACTGCGCAGGAAGCCATAGACCAGATTTCAAGAAAAGACTATGCTCTCCCATTCGCACTAAGCGGACAGAAAATCATCCGCATCGGCATGAATATCTCGCTTGAGACAAGAAACGTGGAAGATTGCATCGTGATGTAAAATAGATAATCTGCATCATAATATCAACCTATACGACTATGATCTCGTGCTAACGCCAAAGAGTCTCTAACAAATACTGTTGAAGGAAGATTCCGACAGAAATCAGCGCAAACAGCAGTCTCTGATGAAACAAATCTTCCGGCTTACGTCTCCGTAGTGGAGTTTAGTAATCCAAAGATACTATTCAATAAAATAGAAATAATTGATGGCAACATTCAAAGAACTACATAATAAAGCTATGGATCTGGCTTTCTTTGGTGACAGAGAAAACTGTGCTGGAAACGAGCCGAAGGCTAAAGAGTACTACCTTAAAGCTTTTGAGGCAGAGCGCCAAGCCGCCTTTGAAGCAAAGGAACAAGGAAATCCTGAGCCAGGATTGTCCATCCTCTTTCGTAGCGCAGCTTCTTTGGCTTTGCAGTGCGGAGAACTTCGTGAGGCTGAAAGGATAATTGCTCAAGCTCTTTCTGGGAGTCCGTCCAAAGAAGTGGCTACGGAACTTAGGACGCTCCTTTTGGAAGTCTATGACGCAAACAGAATAGCAGATGACTCCTCAACACTTTCGTACGAGCTGCAAGTTCCAAAGTCTGAGGCTCCAGTATTTGAAACTTTAACAAAAAGAATGGGCTGGTTAGTCTCAAATATTAAAGGAAAAATAGCAATACTGTAAGACAATAAGAATAAAAAAATAATAAGATATGAAAAAATTAACTTTCCCTTTGCTTCTTGCTGCTATTTCGCTGATGGGAGCATGTACTTCAGATGAAGATGTTACAAATGCTGGTACAGATGAAGGTAAGGATCTCATCTGGTTTGGTAGTGCTAATAACATGCCGAAGACTCGTGCCGGTTTTGGTGCAAGTACACGTATCGTAGCGCAGATTGTTAGTGAGCCACGTTCTGGTTCTGATCCCTCAACAGCTAAATATACAAAAGCTGTTCTTACAGCTGATGCCGATGGTACACAAAGTGTAACTACATACTCTAATGTGGGCTATGCTGCTAATTACAGCAACAAATATTGGGATGATGCTCACGGACGTTTCTCACGTCTTTCAGTTTATGCAGTAGCAATACCAAGTCAGACGACAAAAACTGTTGATGGTGTAGCTACACCTATTATTGGTGATGACAAACTTACAGGTTCTTTGACAAGTTGGGACGCAACAACCGATATGGAAAACACCATTGCATGGGGTGTCTCTACTGCTCAGACTGCAGTTGAACTCAATCAGGAAGACCTTACTTACAGCAATAATATCCAAACTACAGGTGACAAAGGTTGCTATATTTGGAATGATTCTGCTTATCCTGTTGGTCCAGCCAATGCGTCTAAGCATACAAACTTGACTGCTGGTACAGGCTCTGACGGTCGTCTTCATTTTGAGCAGACTGATGTGAAGTGTGACGCAACTCCTACAGATGTTCCTGGTCATTTTGACAAGGGACAGATGGCATTCCAGCACTCTCTCAGCCGTATCCGTGTTATCCTTAAAAAAGGTAGCACTTTTGAAGGTGGCAGTTTTGCTTTCGCTACAGGTACTACCATCCTGTTGAAAGACATGCCTATTTCAGGTACTTTCAATATTAAAGAAGGTACATGGGCAGCTTCTCCAACAACTGGTAATATCACAAAGATGGCTCCTATCACAGTTCCAGGCTCTGAAACTGGCTTTGAAATGGCTACAGCAGGTTCACAGACAAATGCAGTTGGCGCATACGAGGCTCAGATGCTTCCAGGTTTCCAGTTTGCCGATGCTAAAGGTGACAATGTAATGGAATTTACTATTGATGGCAATAAGTATTTCGTTACTAACAAGGAGATGATGAATGCTCTCAAGAATGGTTCTGGCGTAGACGGTGCTGCCACATCTCTAACTACAGAACAGGGCAAGCGCTATGTATTCACTGTTACTGTTGGCAAGACAAAGATTGAAGCCATAACAGCAACTATCGTTCCTTGGATTAACGTAACTGCACAGGAGCAGCCTGTTGATAACTCTCATGTTACATTCAACTTCCTCGCTGCAACAGGTACAACTTGTAATAAGAGTGATATCTTCTTCTATAAGCATGAGCAAGAACTTGGCAGTGTTTATACAAATAACTCATACGAAGCTAATCCTGTGTTTGGTTGGGGATTCGGTGATCCTGCAGAACTTTCGGGTGATGCTGCACCTTTCTCTACAGGCTGGTATTATAAGGATAATCAAACAGCTTATCACTTCCGTACCCTTAATGCAAATGCAAAGAATGCTCTTGATGCAACAAATAAGAATAAGTTCACTATTGCAACAGGTTCTACAGACTACCACTGGGGTGCACCTATGAAGACAACTGCTGACTTGAAGTATGATGTAACAACAAATAAGGGATTTGTAGGTAACATCGAGAAAGGTATTGTTTCTGCTAAATCCGACACACAACTTAAGATTACAGAGCTTCACATGATGAGCCAGATTATCGTAACTCTGAAGAATGATGAAACAGTTTCTGAGGCAGATAGAGTAACTCTTGATGGTGCTACAGTGACTATTACAAAAATGTCAAAATCGGGTACTGTAGATATGGCAACAGGTTTCATCACTCCTGCAGCTGTTTCTGCGACTGCTGCAGACAACAGTCAGGATATGGCTACTTATTCTGGTACTGGCGTTCCTGCACATTCTTACATACTCTCTGTCGTACCTCAGACATTGAAGCGTGGTAATGAGGAAGATGGTTATGAATATATTGGTATTACAATTAAGACAACTGACCATAATGAGTATTACATCATAGAGAAGTTGAGTACTCTCCTTGCTAAGACTAATGATAATACATCAGCAAGCAATCAGGCAACAGAATCTGCTATCGAACAGTGGTATCCAAATCATAGCTACACTTACACATTCACTCTGAAGAAGAGCGAAATCAAACTCGTGTCAGCAACTGTTGCTAATTGGATTAATGTTACTGCTGCTAATCAGGATATTACTCTCGAACAGTAATGTTAGTTTACGACCTCGAGAAATAGTACATTATAAATACACGCACACATGCGCATACATTATTATAAATATTTAACATTGTTTGCTTCGTTGCTCACTCTTGCTGGGTGTAGCGACGATGCAGACACTGCCATTTCCAATGCAGACAAGCATCCGATAGCTTTAACCGTAGGTGCTGATGCTCCTGCTACGCGTGCTGTCATTTCGGATGGAACTGGCAAAACACTCGAAGCCTTCGACGATGCTACCGACATCTGGATGGTGATGCAGAGTGACTATGTTGAATTGCCTGATGCTGGCCTTAACTTCAAGGGCAGTCAGACAACTACCAACTGTGTCACTATGGGAACTACAGGTGATAAGACAGGAACCGGTCTTAAGGAGAATGTCGTAAACTTTACCGCTGCTAACACTCGCTATTGGGATGATGCTCATGCTCGTTCTTCTGCTTTGAGCATCTGGGCAGTTGCAGTACCTGGTGTTACCGGTGATGGCGCTAAGTGGGGTAGTAAGACTGCTGGAAGCTGGACTACAACTCTTGATAACGATAAGACTATCGCATGGGAAGTTCCTGCTGCTCAGAATACAGAGTCTATGAAGAATAAGGATCTCTGCTTCAGTAATAACATTACAAAGACCTCTGAGACTAGAGACGAGCGCATGAAGTATGGTACTGCAACTCAGTACAAGTTCGACCAAGGCAAGCTTATCTTCTATCATGCACTTACAAAGATTACTGTTGTCCTCAAAGAAGGAGAAGGTTTCAACACTACATCAACAGAAGACTTCACTCTTGACAACATCACCCTGAAAGGTTTCAAACTCTCAGGTACATTCAATGTTGCACAAGGAGAGTTTACTTCACAGGCTGCCTCTGCTACTCCTATTACCACTATGGCAAAAAAGGAGAAGACTGCCGCAGATATGACGCTTGAAGCACTCGTTATGCCAGGTGCTCAGCTTGGTGGAGCTTCAGAAGCTATTTCTTTAAGTCTTGATGGCAACGCTTTCTCTATTAGTTCAGAGACACTTGCAGCATCTTTGCGTACAGCACTCGGAGTTGCAGAGAATGCCACAATTCCTGCTCTTGAAGCAGGAAAGAACTATGTGTTCCAGTTTACAGTCAATAAGACAGGCATCACAGTCGTAGCAACTATTGCAGCTTGGGATAAGGTTGAGGGTACAAACTACTCGCCACTCATCAACATCAAAGAGGTGTATGGTCAGGAAAGAACAGAGCTGAACAACTTTGCCAAGGGTTTCTCGTTCTATCTGAGCGAAAGCAAAGGAGATTCATATTGGAAGGGTACTGACGTGACTTATAATAGTGGCGATAAGTCATACTCTCTTGATACTCCTCTCTATTGGCCAAACCACAGCACTCACTACTTCTTCCGTGGCATCTGGCCTAAGGTGGCAGCAAGTGGAACAAATGTGACTCCATCAGATAAAGTTTCTGCTTCTGCTATTGCAGTAGAAAATAAAGCTTACTCTTCAGGTACATATCCTTCTGACCTCATGCTTGCTTTTCCACGTGATCCAGAGACAAAAACTTGTCCTCATGGCAAGAATGTTCTGGACGAAGGTATCTGTGCTACAGAAGGCGAGGTTCGCATGAACTTCCAGTATGTGATGTCGTGGGTAGAGGTAAATCTTTCTACCAACAATGGCGGTACAAATGCTGTCGTATTGGATGAAAATACAACAGTAGAGATTGTTGGTGGTTACAAAGATGGTAGTATTCTTCTCAGCGATGGCTCTGCAAGTCTGACTACTAAAGCAGACTATTCTATGTCACGTTCAAAATTTGACAGTGAGAACAAAATTGTAACTTTCCAAGATGCGATTATTCCACAGTTACTTGAGAATGGATCAGAACAATTGAAATTCCGTGTCATAGTAAAGGACGGAACAACTCTTGATTCTTACGAAACTGTACTTGGTGTCAAGGATATAGAAATTGATGGTGCTAATATTAATAAGTGGGAGCCTGGCAAGCATTATGTCTATAACCTGTATATCACAAAGACAGGCATTACAGTAGTTGCAACAATCAAGGATTGGATCAAATCAACTTCTGCAAGTACGGAAATCTGGATGTAAACTCAAGTGCTTATATGAGTAAAAAAATGAAATTGCCTATCGGCATACAGGAATTTGAGAAACTACGTAGCGATGGTTACGTATATCTCGATAAGACTCCGTTTATCTGGAAGATGATAGACGAAGGATGCTACTATTTCCTGTCGCGCCCACGACGATTCGGCAAGTCACTGCTCATGTCCACCATCCAGACATTCTTCCAAGGAAAGAAAGAATATTTTGATGGAACAATCGGTCAACCGCTATACATTGCCAATAGCGATGAGGTGGAATGGAACTGGGAACCACACCCTATCATGCACCTTGACCTCAACACCGACAAGTACGACACAAGAGAATCGTTAGAGGCGCGTATCAACATCTTCCTCAATAGTCAAGAGGTGGTGTATGGAAAGAACGACCATGAGGTGTCATTCGGTCAGCGATTTGAGGGTGTCATCGAGCGAGCATATAAGCAGACTGGCAAGCGAGTGGTCATTCTCATTGACGAATATGACAAGCCTATGCTGCAAGCCATTGGCAACAAGGAACTGCAGAACGAATTCCGAGGCACTCTCAAAGCATTCTATGGTGCTCTGAAGTCTATGGACGGTTGCATAAGGTTCGCACTTCTCACCGGAGTGACAAAGTTCGGAAAGGTAAGCGTGTTCAGCGACCTCAATAATCTTGACGACATCTCGATGGACGAAAGGTATAGTCCTATCTGCGGCATCACAGAGGCTGATCTTCAAGGACAGTTGAAACCTGCCGTAGAGCAACTGGCAGAAACCAACAGAATAAGCTATGAGGAATGCGTTGAGAAAATGCGCAGGACGTACGACGGTTACCATTTCTGTGAAAATTCAGAAGGCATGTACAACCCGTTCAGCGTTCTCAACACTCTTAACAAGAGGAAATTCGGCAGCTACTGGTTCGAGACTGGCACTCCTACATACCTCGCCACTTTGCTGAAACGTCACGACTACAACCTCAACGCGATGGAGAATGCCCAGGTGGACGCTGATGTTCTGAACAGCGTTGACTCCGAATCCACAAACCCTATTCCTGTAATCTACCAGAGTGGATATCTGACAATAAAGGATTATGACGAACGTTTTGAATGCTATCGTCTTGGCTTTCCAAACAAAGAGGTGGAGAACGGCTTTACGAAGTTCCTTATACCTTATTATATTAATAATAAAGGAACAACGTCGCAGTTTGACATTCGCAACTATGTAGCAGATATTGAACGAGGCAATACCGACCAGTTCATACAGCGTCTCCGCTCACTCTTCGCCGATACGCCATACGAACTCATCAAGGATTTGGAGAATCACTTTCAGAATCAAGTCTGGCTACTCCATAAACTCCTCGGCATGTATGTTCAGGCAGAGTACCATACAAGCAACGGACGCATAGATATGGTCTTGCAGACTCCTGATTATTGCTACGTCATAGAATTCAAGTTCAACGGAACTGCAAAAGAAGCCATAGACCAAATCTCCCGTAAGGACTATCCACTGCCCTTCGTCCTCACAGGTCAGCAGATCATCCGCATAGGTATGAATATCTCACGCGAAACTCGCAACATTGAGGACTGTATAATAGAATAGAAGTTCCCTAGTCCTAGAAAGGGAAATATTAATATGAAGTATTTACGTCAAAAATCAAAATAACGTAAGAAATATGAAAAGAATTTTATATACATTGCTCGGAATGATGCTCAGCATGGGTGCTTGGGCAGATAATGTAGCTAAGATAGGCGAAACTGAGTATGCAACTTTGGCAGATGCTGTGAGTGCTGCTACAGATGGGCAGACAATTATGATGCTTTCTAATGTGAATGGAGCATCAACTGACATCCCTGCAGGCAAGAGAATAACTCTTGATTTAAATGGTATGGTTTTAACCTCAGAGTCAAAGGTATTTGTAGTAGCAGGTGATTTAACCATAGAAGATAAGTCTGTGGAAAAAACAGGAAAGATTGTTTCCTCAAAAAATGCAGGTATTGCTCTCAATAATACAAGTAATGGTGCAAAAGTAACGTTCAATTCTGGAGTTATTGAGGCTGTAGAAGGATGTATAATCACAGGTACTGCTACAGGAGCTACTATTATTATCAATGATGGTATATTTACTTGTTCCGACAATGCAGTCATAGCTGGTAACGGAAGTAAAAACTATAAAGATACATCTACTTCACGTGAAAATCCTAACACCATCACCATCACAGGTGGTACATTCAACGGTCAGATTAAGTCTGCTGGCTATGTAGCTTGTGGCATCTACGCTCCATGGAAGGATGTTATCACAGTAAATGGTGGTACTTTCAACATTACAGGCGGTTGTGGCGTTTTGGCTCGTGCTGGTTCTGTCACAATCAATGGCGGTGAGTTCAACTGTACAGGTACAGCAACAGGCAAGGTTGGTGATAGCCGTGTCGTTGTTCCTTGCTCTGCTATTGTTTACGATAGTGAGGCTAATTATCCTGCAATGACTACTGAGTCAAAGATAGAAGTACCAACAACATCAACTGCAACATTTAAGTCTGACGAAGGTGTTGCTGCAGTCTCTGTAGTGGGTGAGTCACATATAGAAATCTCTGGTGGTACATATTCAAGTCCATTGACAGCAGATGTTTGTGCAGACGGTTATGTCCCTTCAAATACACCTAATGCAGACGGAACATACGGTGTAAAAACAGGTTCATACGTTGCTCAAATAGGAACAAATAAGTATGAGACTCTTGCTGAGGCTATCGCTGCTGCTAACGATGGAGACGAAATCACATTGCTCGGTGAAATAACAATCTCGGAGAAATTAGAAATTTCCAAGTCAGTAACTATTGACCTTAACGGAAATGATATCATCGCAAACAAAATGATATTCGTTAATGGTAATGGAAAGAATGTTACTATTAAGGATTCTAAGGCTACGGAAGCTCCTGCAGTTGATGCAGAGCATAATGTAACCTATACTTCTGGTAAGATAACTACAACTGAAAGTATTTTCTATATTTATAATAGCTCTACATTAACCCTTGAAAGTGGTACTCTTGAGTCAACAGGAAGTTACCCAGTTTATATTGATGATGATGACGCTGCATACTTTGTAATGAATGGCGGTTATGTTCATGGTGCTGAATTTGCAATATCTCTTTGGGCTTCTACAACTGTAAATATAAATGGTGGAGTTGTGAAGTCGGACGATCAGGCTGCAATAACAGGAAACGGAACCGCTAAATGGAGTACAGAGAAGGGAACAACCGTAAATGTAACAGGTGGTACTATCATAGCAAAGACTAAGACTACTGGTGACATCTCATGTGGTATCTATAATCCTCAGGCTGGTGTTGTAAATATTTCTGGTGGTACAATCTATGCTGATAATGGTGCAGGTGTTGTAATGCGTGCTGGCGACCTTAACATTACTGGTGGTGAAATTGTTACCACAGGTACTGGTAAGGGACTTGTTGGAGATGCTAAGAACATTGTTCCTATGAGTGCCGTTGTAGTGGATGTTGACGCTAAGTATCCATGCAATACAATTAATGACTTGGGGGTTGCTGTTACAGGCGGTACACTTACGAGTGCTGATGGTGTTGATGCTATTTCTATCCTTAATGAAGAGAAAACTAGAGCTACGAACGAAATTGTTTCTGTAAGTGGCGCAACTCTCTCTGGTCCTATCTATACTTCAGAGACATTCTCAATGACAGACAATAATGCTCCTTATGCATTTGACAACTACAGAGTGAAGAAGGCTGAATATACTCGTGAAGGTGTTTCTGCAACAACTTGGGGTACGATATGCCTCCCATTCTCTATTACTGCTGCAGAGAATGGATATAAATACTACATTCCAGAATCAGTATCTTCTGATGAACTTACTATAACAGAGATAACAGAATTCCCAATCACTGCTGGTACTCCAGTCATCTTCAAAAAAGGAGCAGGCGATGTGATGATTTCTAGTTCTGAGGCTATTGTAAACAAGACTGCGACTGCTGGTTCTGGAGCTGGCTCAGTAGCGCTGGTAGGAACATTTGAGAATTTGACAATCACCGAAAATCTCTCAAGCATCTACTTCATCAATGGCGATAAGTTCCATCAGGTTAAGGCTTCGCTGACAGTTCCTGCTTACCGTGCTTACATTAACTATTCTGCTGGAGGTGCTGCTCCGGCTGTTCTTCAGCTTGTTATTGACGAAGAGTCAAATGCTATTAAGAATGTTGCGGCAGAGCTCAACGGAACTCAGGCTATCTACGATGTCAATGGTCGCCAGCTTTCTGCTCCTCAGAAGGGCATCAACATCATGAAGCGTGCTGACGGCAAGACTGTAAAACTTATAATAAAGTAAACTATGCGTGAGAACATTAAATATTTATTAATGGCAGTTGGAGTGCTTGCCTCTTGTACTAATGACCACATAGAGACAGAAGCAGTGACGTATCTTGACGGTTCGTCAAAAACTCCTATCGCCGTAAAGACAAACCTCTACACAGCTCCAGTCACTCGTGCCTTTGACAAGACTTTTGAAGAGAACGATCAGCTCTTTGCTTATATCGAGGCTGGAAAGCAGGTGGGTGAGGTGTTTACCCCAGTATCTCAGTTTACTTGGGCAGATGATTTCACAATTGGCGAAACTATTGACAATGGTGGTACACCAGAGGGTACTGGGCTTATCACAACATCAGATAAACTCTCCCCAACTCTATATTGGGATGACTTTAGTTCTACTGAGTATGATCTTCGTGAGGATGGTAGAGGTATCCGCTTGAAGTATGGCTATTGCTATAATGGCGGGCAGGCTAATGCCAGCAACAACACTACTGATGCTGCAAAAGAAGCCGGCACTCTCACTTGGTCAGTAGCGACAGATCAGTCTGCAGCAGAAGGTGTAGATATGAAGAAGTCTGACCTTCTTTATGCTGCAACTCAAGACATGATAACTTACGGTCATGATGTGGAAAGCCGTGGCACTCTCACGCTCCCTTACACTCACGCCATGTCTAAGATTACCATCAACGTAAAGACTGGCGAGAGCTATGATGCTGAAAAGGCAAACTTCGCTTCTTCCGTTCTTACCCTGAAGAACATGCAGGTAAAGTCAAATGTTAATGCTCCAGCAGCCACCGTTACAGCAGTTTCAACTGATGGTACTGCTGACGTCAAAACCTTCAACAAGAGCAAGGCGAACACCGCAGCCACTTATCAGGCTATCGTTGGTCCTACTTATCTCACAGCTGGCGACATCCTCGCAGCTATCACTGACATCGATGGCAACAACTATAACCTCCCTCTTACTGCTGGTATTCTCTCGGCTTGGAGTTCAGACAAAAAGATGGAAATCAGCGAGGAGGTTATTGAGAATGGCGTGGCTCAGGCTAAGCCATACAAGCCAATGACAAGAGTTGCAGAAGAAACTATCGATGGCGGTAAAGGCTATACAACAAAGCCTGGCATTCACTACATCCTAGACGTAACTGTTGAGAAGCAGAAAATTACCATCCGCGCTACTATTACCGATTGGGAAAGCGTAACTGCTGAGGGTAAGGCTGCAATCAACTTCACAGGCGATGTGACAGAGAAGGGCTCTATCGCTGATGAACTCAAGGCAAAGGGCTTCGATGTTTATAAGAGTTCAAGTGCTTCTTCGTTTGCGGTGAAGTCAACAACCGTAACTTATGCTGATAGTAAGTGGACATACACTCCAACTATCTATTGGGCAGGACAGAGCGACGCAAGCTATTTCCGCGCTATCTCTCCTGCAGGCAATTCTTCTTCAGAGCTTGCTCAGGGCACAGACCTTATGTGGGGAACATCAGGCGATGCAGCCATAAATCCACGCACAGGCGACGTCGCTCTCAACTTTGATCACATCATGTCCAAGCTCTGCGTAAATCTTGAGACTACATCAGATGCTTCTGCTGTAAACCTCACAGGAGCTAAGATACAGATTACAAACCTTGCTACTGCCGGTACATTCAATATTGTTGATGGCTCAGTTACAGCATCAAGCTCAAAAGTAGCCAACATATTCACAGACAACGACAACAAAGGCAAGGCTTCTGGCTTCACAGAGTACGTCGTTCCACAGACAATTGGCGATGATGCAAAACTCGTCATTACGCTTGCTGACGGCACTACTTACAGTCTCCAGCTCAACCAGTGCGTAGAGACAGGCACAGAGACTGCCGTAAGCGCATGGGCATCTGGCAAGTCTTACACCTACACCATTCATCTCGAGAAGGAGAATATCACCTTCCGTGCATTGGTGAAGGACTGGGATCCTGCTACTGGAAGCGGCAACGCAAACCTTGAGTGGGACTAAAGAGGTCAATTGATAATTGATAATTGAAAATTGATAATTAGGAAATCAAAATTCAAAAATTGATAATTGATATTTTGAAAGCAAAGAACTACATATTATATGCTGTTGCAATGATGGCGGCAACCTTGTCCTCTTGTACCGACGACCATCTTGTCTATGGTACAGGAATCGACGACATCGGCGACGATTTCAAGGGCGAGATGGTGCAGTTTGCTTCTGGAACTACGCAGAACAGCCTCACCACACGTGCCTCAGAGGCAAAGACCTACTATATGCCTGACAGTTACCGTTTCATTGCCCGTATGTACTATAAGGCGCAGACTGGATCAGACAAGTTTGATTTACTTGGTTCAGATCAGACTGCATGGATGAAGGTAAGCGGCAATGTTGGCAACTCGCTCTATTGGAATAAGGACTATACTCCGGTGGATCCAACTAAGAAAGGCAAGGGTGGTGTTGATGACTACGGTAACGACTACAGCGCACCAGCCTTCTATTGGCAGAACCGTAAAGAGCATGCCTTCCTTGCATGGACAGACCTCAACAAGGCAACGACGATCGTTGGCGGACCTGCACAGGGACAACTGAAGTTCAATGAAGACGAATCTTATAAGGTATATACCAGCAATACGGTATCTAAGTGGGTGCCAAAATATTATAAGATATACGGTGTGGATGACAAGGAGTTCTCTTCATTGGCTGATATGTTCAAGTACGTCCAGACCCAGGATGGTGAAACATTTTCGGCAGCACAGAATGTACTTGCTGAAGAACAAGGATTCGATTGGACTACTGACGATGCAAAGAACTCATACCGCTATTCATACGGTTGGCAGTACAAGAGTTCTACGCACTATTCCAAGAGAATTTATGACAATGAAGATCCTGCTCAGGCTACAGAGTACGAGAATGGTTGGGTGCAGTATCTGATGTATTTCGACAAGATTCCATACGAAGAGACTATCCCTGCTGATGCTATCAAGGTGTATGACGAAACAGGTGATGTGCTGAGATTCCTTAAGGACAAGGAAACAGGTGTGTATATCTGCGCTGCCGAGGTTAAGAAAGATGCGGACGGCAACTATCTTAATGCAGAAGGCAACATCACGACTGATAAGGAACAGTATGTTTATGCCTACTACCTCACAGACGAGGACGGCAACCTTCGTTATGATGAGACAAAACCTCGTTATACCTTCTATTATAAGGAGTATGCAGAGAAGGAAACAGTCAAGGAGGTATTCGAATATCCTGCCCTTGCATTTGACCTCACTCGTGGTGATAAGGAATCTATGGAAGATCAGCCAGACATCGCTCAGGCTCTTACTATCCAGGCGCCTACTGGTGCATCACAGGAGAGCAACCGTGTGAATCTCTATTTCAAGCACCAATTCTCACAGCTTCAGGTGAACGTGAAGAATGCTGCCGACAATTCTGTGACGATTAATCGAGACGATATCCTGAAAGTCGAACTCCTCGGTGTTACGGAGAAAGGCTACGTCTTCACAGAATTGGACGAGGACGGCAAGGTAAAGGCATCTACATACGAGGACATTGACTTCGCAAAGTTTACAGAGGAACAGCTGAAGGAGAATCAGTTCGGCACATCATTGCAGATGTTCGAACTGTCAGAAGCTGAGACGGCATCAGGTTATCTGAAGTCATTTAATGGCATCGCCTTCGGTCAGCTTCAGGCTATCCGCATCACTTGGAAGGAAACAGAAAATCCTGCTTATGTCCACGCTGCCACTTACCGTGTGCCGGATAAGGATCCTGTAAAGCCAGATGTAAACCTGCGAGATCTTAAGAGTGGTGTGCGCTATGTATGGAACATAGAGATTCGTCGTGGTACTCTTGCCATCATCCGTACAGAAATCGTTGACTGGGAGTTGCCTACTGAAGAGGAATACAACGGCAGCGCCGACGGAACGATACAGAACTAATAGAGTCCCCCTCTAACACCCCCACAAGGGGAGAAAAGAGTCCCCATAATGATAAAAATGAATAATTACTTCGGAAATACATATAGAAGCTTGTTGGCACTGGTGTTTTTATCAGTGCTGACGAGTTGTTCAGATACAGTCTCTTCATTCTTTGAAGGCGGCGAGATAGAGAAGGGCGAAGCAGTGACGTTCAGCACAATGGTGCCTGACGTCAGTGTGACTTCCCGTTCCGTCAAGTCAGAGTGGGAGGAAAAGATGAAAGCCTACAAAGCTGTGAACCGCGAATATACCTTCAACATCGAGATGTGGAAGCAGGGCGATGATGCAGCTACGGCAAGCAGCGTCTATAAGCCTATAAGCACTGACGAGGAAGGAGAGATAAAGTACAATGTCAACGGAACTCTTCAAGTAGCAGAAGATGCAACTCCTCTCTACTGGCAGGACAATGTCAGCAACTGGGGCTTCAAGGCAACTACAGTCAGTTCCGAGAACATTGAGGCAGACCAGAGCGATCAGGAGAAGTGGCTCTATCAGGACAAACTTGTCGGCTATAGCTACCTCCCAATCTGGAATGGTGATGCTGAGACGGGCAATGAACAGGACGATGTCAACAAGATCAACTATCGTACCTCAAAGCAGTGGTATGCTGACAATAAGACTGCCAAAGATCTTTCCGGACTGATGGTAGAAAGCAACGAAGACTATAAGCAGATTCCGCTCTATCTCCAACATCAGCGTTCATGGGTGACAATCATCCTCAAGGCAGGTGAAGGTGTTACGCGCGAGGCTTTGGCATACGCTACTTCTGATGCAAACATTCATACGACGATATATAGTTACAAAGAAGGTGCGACAAAACCATTTGAGATAACAAAAGCATGGTCGAGTGAGGAGTTTATCAACTACGACAGCGACAAGAACGGCGATGCCGCAACAGGTGTCAGCACCACACGTTATGACGCTATCGTTGAACCACACAACTTCATTGCTACAAAAGAGAGTCAAGAGAATGACATCATTGCACGTATCAATGTGTCAAACCAGAACTTCACCTTTGCTGCAAACAACGACTTCAAATATGGAGAATTTGTGGCAGACGGCACTGGTACAGAGGCTGCTAAGGAAGCAATGAAGGCATACAACCTTGAACCGGGCAAGCATCTCACTATCACAGCCACACTCTCGCGTGCCAGCCGTATGGTTATGATTACTGCATGGATAGAGGACTGGACAGAGACCGTCACTTCTACCATCTGCGACGACTACGGACAGAATGGTGATCCTATCCTTATCAATAATGAAGAAGAACTGATAGACTTCCTGACTAATACGGATAAGAATAAGCCAGGCAACGTAGGTCTTATCGTGCCTAATATGCTTTCATTGTCAAACGATTGGAATTGTGCGAACTATGACCTTAAAGCAACGCTGAACCTTGCAGGAGCGAAACTCAATGTCAGCAAGCAGTTCCTTAATTCAATAGATGGAACAGGTAGCCTTGTCAATGGCGAGATATCAGTTTCTGATGGATTCAACGGCGCAGCTACCGTAGCCAGCACTAACCATGGTACTGTGGAGCGTATTCGCGTTACTACAAGTAGCGAGAATACGACGGCAAGAGCGACAAAGGCAGGCGTTGTAGTAAATAACCATGGCACTATATATCAATGTTCTTCAGCATTACCTGTATATGGCACAGAAGGATATGTCGGTGGCATCGCTGCTACTAATCTCTATGAAGCAGGTACAATTCCTGTAATAGATGCGTGCACCGTTACAGCTCGTGTGGATGGTTCAGGCGTTACAGCTGGCGGTGGTATCGTGGGACAGGCAGAAGGTCGTGTGTCTAACAACACCTTCGAATATGGCATTACGCTCTTGCAGGATGGCACAAAATTCCAGAATATCATTGCTGCGATAGGCCCTAATAGTGCAGGTCTTACCATGCATTCCAATAACTCATGGCCAATAGAAGGCGACTATACTATCACAGGTTCTGAGGTAAAGATTGTTAATAGTTATGTTGGTCAGAAATACAATGCTGTAATTGACAGTCAGACAGAATTGAAGAAACT
>JAZRYU010000004.1:0-14124 GCA_045600885.1 Prevotella sp. | reverse complement strand
CGTCGAGATAAAGTACATGATCGTTTGGTTCAATTCCGAAGATAGCATCGTTCAGAGTAACCGTTCTGCCTGTTTCGGCACCTTTGATAGTCAATACCTTTACTTCCATAATTACATCTGAATTAAAACTGTTGAACCTTTACATCCAGCTACAGAGCCCTTAATGATAAGAAGGTTGCTCTCTGGAATAACCTTTAACACTTTGAGGTTTTGAGTAGTAACGCGGTCGCCGCCCATCTGGCCGCCCATTCGCATTCCCTTGAAAACCTTTGCTGGGTAAGAACATGCACCGATAGAACCCGGCTTACGAGCGCGGTCGTCCTGACCGTGAGTGCTCTGACCAACACCACCGAAACCGTGGCGCTTCATTACACCCTGGAAACCTTTACCCTTAGAAGTACCAATTACGTCAACGAACTCAGCACCTTCGAGGATGCTTACGTCAACTGTGTCTCCAAGGTTGAGTTCTGATTCAAACTTGAACTCGGCCAAGTGCATCTTTGGTGTTGTACCTGCCTTCTTGAAGATACCCTGCATTGCTTTAGTGGTATTCTTCTCCTTAGCCTCACCCCAAGCGAGCTGCACAGCAGCATAACCATCCTTCTCGACAGTCTTCACCTGAGTCACAACACAAGGACCAGCTTCGATAACAGTGCATGGTACGTTCTTACCATCGGCACTGAAAACGGATGTCATTCCGATTTTTCTTCCAATTAATCCTGGCATTTCAGTTATTATTTAATTAATGTGAATTTTCCTTTCGACCCGAGAGCCATGGGGATATAAAAAATTTTCTTTCTTTGTGATGTCTTGCCTTTCATAAAGCCACACCACACAGAAAGAAAACTCGTTTCGAGTGTTACCAAAAGACTTAGCTAAGCCCTTTATTTTCAGTGTGTTGATAGCCTATAGCCAGCGCAACATTCTCTTAAAGCGGTGCAAAGGTACGACTATTTTCCCATATACGCACCATCTTTAGCCTTTAATTTTCAATAAGATAGCAATTTCTTGACTTATTCTTTGGAAACGCATCTTTTACGCATTCTTTTACTCAATTTCTTGATATTTCCGGCTTTTTATTGTAATTTTGCGAACGAAAACCCTTACATTTACAGCCATCATGAAGAATATACTGCTAACCATACTCCTTTCCCTCACGTCATTCCAGCTCACCCGCGCCCAGATCCTTGACGGCAGGACCAACGACATTACAGTCTTCCACAACTTCATCCCTGCCACCATACTCCTTGAGTCGGGCAAGACTAACCGTCAGCGAGAAGCAAACATCTTCCTGAAGAACGGCGCACTGATCTATAAAAGTCAAGGAAAAGTGATGCAGGCAAACATGAACGTGATAAAGAACGTGCTCTTCGGCAAGAAGCTGTTCGTAAAGATTGACGACAGACTGGCAGAGATCGTTGACAGCTGCGGAGACAACAAGCTAGCTCTTATCCGGCAGATAAACATCGACGGACTGAACACGGAAATCCTGAACAACAGCACGATAACCAGCATAGACATCACTGCCAGCGAGCATATCGGCATCACGAGAACGGAAGTCGAGCCAGACCAGCTGGCATACCCCGTTGATGAAATCTATTATTTCATAGTCAACGGCAAACCGATCCTTGCCCACGAGCGTGACGCCAAACGCGCTGCCGGCCGCAAACGCCAGGAAGCCTACGAGAGAGTAATCAGCGACCGCCACTTCAAATGGACACAGCAAGAGAGCCTGATGGAAGTATTGAAGGTGTTGTCGGAACAGTGATAATTCCAAAGGCAAATAAGAAAGAATTAAACAAAACGGCTACAAAGTACTAACTGGCAACTCACTGAAAGAGTTCAAGTTACGTTTTGGTAAGGAAATACATTTCCCTACCAAAACAACGGCTGCACGACAGGATGACGCCAAACAGAAACAACCTATTTTTATTCCCTCACCTTGACTGGTGGGGGATTTTTTTGCAAATAATTGAAACTTTTTCATAACCCCGCCACAATTTGGCGGACTTTGACTCTTACGAGACTCCGACAAGAACCGTTCCTACCATTACTGAAATCCAAGGCACATGGGGATTTGAATCCCAGTTCAACTACTATTACAGTTTCACTTTCGAGGGCAACAAGTTCACTTTTGCCATTTATGACACAAAGCGTAAGGAAATCGATGAATACGCTGGTGGCACATATACCATCTCTGGTGGTAAACTCTGTTTAACTCGCACATACGGAGACTCCAAGTTTCATACTGACGAAATCTACTGGACAAGCTCTTCAAAATCCTATTTGCACATTGAACCATTGGGAGATTTCATAAAAGTAAAATAAAGATGTTTTAGGCTCTCCCCTATTGAATCCTCATCGTACAACTGGGAACTTAACACCTATTACGCGCACGCGCGCACGAGTTTTTCAAAAGTAAGGTACACTGGTACACTGGCACCTTTAAACTGCTGAGCGTCAGCCATTTTATCAGTGTACCTTATGGTGCACTAAAGGTACACTAAAAGGTACACGAAGACATTCAATCCCTCAGCGGCAGTAAACGGTTCCTTGCTAGAAAATAGATTTTTTCTTATAAGAAAATTTACATTTTCTTATAAGAAGAGACTATGAGTTCCCAAAGTTTAACTAAAAAAATTCTATTCCTTTTAGCAATTTCGGTGTACCTTATGGTGCACCTTTTGTGTACCATAAGGTACACGCATAATCCCCTGATACTCAACGTATAGAAAGGCTCAGTGTACCTGTGTACCTTATTTTTCGTTTTTGATGGTAGGGAGGCAATTTCGCCAATATTATACCCATTAGAACGGCATACCTACGGCGAAGTGGAAGGTGAAGTCGCGCGAGAGTTTTGGGTTGAAGATTGCCCAATGCTCGCTCTTGGTGTGGAAAGCAGGGTTAATGGCTTTCATACCGCAGTCGAAACGAAGAATGAAGTAGTCGAAGTTCAGTCGCAGACCGCCGCCATAAGCCACGGCAATCTCTTCGGCAAAATGTCCGAAGCGGAACTTTCCGCCAGGCTGATCAGCATATTCACGCAGTGTCCAGATATTACCGGCATCCACGAAAGCGGCATAGCCGAATTTCCAGAACAGCGGACCACGCAGTTCGGCATTGAGGTTCAGCTTCACGTCGCCAGTATGGTTGATGAAGTCAATGGCTCCATCGGTACTGCGGAAGCGTCCCGGACCGAGTTCGCGCACGCTCCATCCTCTCACGGAATTGGCACCTCCGGCAAAGTATCTCTTCTCAAAAGGCAGGATAGTACTGTTGCCGTAAGGATAGGCTATGCCGAAGTCCGAGTGTAGCGCGAGGTCTGTCTTAGTGTTCAGAGGGAGAATCTTGGTATAGTCAAAGTCGAACTTCACATACTGCGCAAAGGCATTGCCGAAGATCATGCGCTGTCCGTCTTCGTTCGTCTTTGCATTAATCATTCCGGAAAAGGCGTTCAGCGTGTTACCCGCCGTTTCAAGTCCGACACGATAAGCCTGACTGCGTCCCTTGAAGCTCATGCTCATACCGATCTTCATGATGAAGATGTCCTCATAGTTATATTTCAGGATGGCATTTCGCTTACTGCCAGACTCCAGGTAGGTCTCGCGGAAGGTGTCTGACATCCACGGCATGGAGATGAAGTTGAGGTCGAGGAGGTCGAAGACATAAGCGTGAGACTTCGACGCACTGTTCCAGCGGTAACGCCATGTGGAGCGGAACACACGACGATGAAACTCAGGTCTGTTCTGCGCATTATAGCTCACAGACAGTTCCGAGGAAGCCAGCTGACGACGACGGAACTCAGAGGAAACGAACGGAGCAAGGAGTCGCGGGAACTCCAGCTTAGCCTCAGCACCGATTTCCTTATAGTCGCTGTCCTTATATCCTTCCAGTCCGCTGATAGCCTCGAATGCTCCGCGCAGCTGAAGGCTGAGAGTCTCACTGCCATGGAAGACGTTACGATTAGAATAAGTCAGGGAAGCAGCGGCACCGAGATTTCCCGCCGTGTTCGTACCTTCCGGCATGAAAGAAATGCTGTTCACCTTGTTTGGCACGAGTCTGATCTCAGCATCAATAAGTGTGCTGTCCTGTCTCTCGTTCAGCATCACCTGAACGGAGCGCAGCGCACCGAGTCTGCCGAAACGGTTGTAGGTGTTCTGTAAATCCGTATAGCTGAAATACTTACCCTCCTCGAACAGCGTATTCTCCGCCAGTACACTTGGGCGGAAGAGGAACATATTGTCAGTCGTCTTATAGTCAATCTTTCCTATGCGATAGCGCGGATGAAAGGTTGGTTCCATTTTGGAATTGCCGCGATATTTCTCTATCCTCATAACCATCCACACCTTGTTCTCGCCGTTCATCGTGTCAGCATCCACGGTGATGAATTCCTTGTTGAATCGGCTGTAGCCATGATCAAGGAGGAAGTCTGTAATGCGCTTGCGCTCACTGTTCAGCTGTGTGGCGTTGAACGGTTTACCCTCAAAGAGCGACGGGTCTGACAGAGCCTGATGATTTCTGAGCACAGTGTCCATACTCTCATCCTCCACCTCCGTATCGAACGATCCCACGAAAAGCTGCTTGCCAGGGAAGATGCGGTATGTCACGTCCATCTTTCCCTTCTCGTTAACAGCCGTATCCACCTTCACCTGCGCGTGCATATATCCATTATTATTAAGGATAGCCTGAAAATCCTGTCGCGACCCTTCCGCTTTCTGAGCATCGAAGGTTGTCTTACGACCTCTTCTCAGTATCTTGTCAAGTATGCTGTTTGAGGAACTCTGGCGAAGATAAGGCAGAAACTGTGCAGTGGATACATCCTCGTCAGAACTTTCTATGGAGACATTACCCAAAAGATGCTCACCCTCTGCAAGACGAGGAGATGAGCACGAAAAAAGCATTACGCAAAGAACCATTGCGCAACACAGGTATCTGGCTGTATGTATAAAGTATCTTGTCAGATGATTAATTTCGGATTGTTCGATTGTTCGATGCTTCGAGTTATCGAATTATCGATGCTTCGAGTTATCGAATTATCGATTTTTCGATTATTCATTTTTCAACACCCTGCCCACTATGCTTTCCGCATAAACTCAGAGCATGTTATAGCCGTCGCTATCGCCACATTGAGGCTCTCTGCCGTATCGCCTGCGGAGAAACTAGGAATCAGGAGTTTATGGGTTACGAGTTGACGCACTTCCTCTGATATTCCGTTGCCCTCATTGCCCATGACAATGACGCCTTTCTGGCTCAGCTTCTGCTGATAGATATTCTCGCCATCGAGTAGCGTGCCGTATATTGGCGTTCCTTCCGGCAACGACTTTATCCACTCAGGAAGACTCTCCACATAAGTCATTCTCACTCTCGCAAGACTTCCCATCGTTGCCTGAACGGTCTTTGGGTTATAGGCATCGGCAGTCTCACGGCTGCACACTATGTCCTTTATGCCAAACCAGTCGGCTATGCGGATTATAGTGCCAAGATTCCCAGGGTCTTGTACGCCGTCAAGGGCCAAAGAAAGCCCGCTCCCCTCTAACTCCCCCACAAAAGGGAGGACTGCAGGCTGCTCTAAGTCGGAACAAGGAATTCGGAATACCGCAAGTTCACTTTGCGGATTCCTCAGAAAGCTGACCTGCCTTATTTCCTCAATATCCGTAAGCAGAATCTCCGGCTCCTGATATTTCATAAACTCACGCACAGACTTCGGTCCCTCCACGACAAAGAGTCCGTGGCGGTCACGATATTTCTTCTGCTCCAGCGAGCGTATGAGTTTCTTTTGAGAGTTTGAGAGCATGGGATGGTTTTTAAGTGAAAAGTGAAAAGTGAAAAGTGGAAAGTGGAAAGTGAAAAGTGAAAAGTGAAAAGTGGAAAGTGGAAAGTGAAAAGTGGAAAGTGAAAAGTGAGAAATAGACTGGCGCGCAGCTTATTTTTCATTTTTCGTTTTTCAATTTACATTTTGAAGACTCTTCAGTTCGTCGATCTTTTCGTGCGGATTGTCAGCCTTGAACACGTAGCTTCCTGCCACCATCACGTCCACGCCAGCCTCGGCAAGCAGCGGTGCTGTCTCATGCTGCACGCCACCGTCAACCTCTATCAGCGCCTTGCTGCCCTTGCGTGCTATAAGTTCACGCAGCTGACGGGTCTTGTCCAGCGTATTCTCAATGAATTTCTGTCCACCAAAACCAGGGTTCACGCTCATCAGCAGCACCATGTCCACATCGCGGATGATGTCCTCAAGCAGGCAGACAGGAGTTGACGGATTAAGCGTCACGCCAGCCTTCATACCAGCATCGTGAATTTCCTGCACTGTACGATGCAGGTGAGTGCAAGCCTCGTAGTGCACATTCATCATCATCGCACCAAGGGCGGCAGTCTGCTTGATGTAGCGTTCAGGCTGAAGAATCATATAGTGAACATCGAGCGGCTTCTGGCAGATCTTTGCAACCTGCTCCAAGACTGGGAAACCGAACGAGATATTAGGCACGAAAGAGCCGTCCATCACGTCAAGATGAAGCCAGTCTGCATTGCTCGTATTAAGCATTTCTATATCCTTGCGAAGATCCAGAAAATTGGCTGCAAGGAGGGATGGAGAAACTATCATATCTAAAGATTGTAGCTGTTAATATGCTGCAAAATTAGTAAAATAATTATTTACAGCAAAGAAACCGCGGAAAAAGTTGCATTATACAAAATAAAATTATAACTTTGCAACTCATATAAGCCATATATTCATTAACTAATAGACTATTCAACGCTATGATTATTGAAGTAATAGACCAGATAAACGACACGCTTTGGACATGGCTCGTGATACCGATGCTCATAGGCTGCGCAGTGTGGTTTACGTTTCGCCTCGGTGCATTGCAGTTCCGTTATTTCCCGCTGATGATAAAGCAGCTGCTGGAATCGAACAGTTCGGTTGACAAGAACGACGGAAAGAAGCACGTCAGTTCCTTCCATGCCTTTGTGGTTTCACTGGCCAGTCGTATCGGCACGGGAAACCTCGCGGGAGTTGCGTCGGCTATTTTCGTCGGCGGACCTGGAGCAGTGTTCTGGATGTGGGTAATGGCACTCTTTGGCTCTGCCACAGCTTTCGTCGAGGCAACCCTCGCCCAGCTCTACAAGCGCAAGGGCAAAGATGCTTTCTATGGCGGACCAGCATATTACATGCTCCACGGACTTCATTCGCGCTGGCTCGGCATACTCTTCTCCATCTGCATGACCATCACCTTCGGAATGGCTAACCAGATTATGCAGAGCAATCAGATAAGCACGTCTCTCGCTGATACCATCGGCTTATCTCCGCTCTCTTTCGCCGTTGCTCTCTCCGTACTTACCGGCATGATCATCATTGGCGGCATCCATCGCATCGCCAAGTTCTCGGCTGTAGTAGTGCCTTTCATGGCGGTGGCCTACATGCTGCTCGCACTATATGTCATCGGCACAAACATCACTGCTGTCCCTGAGATGCTCCGAATAATCGTCAGCAATGCCTTCGGACTAGAACAGGCTGCTGGCGGTGCTATCGGCATGACTGTGATGCAGGGCGTGAAGCGCGGTCTTTTCTCTAACGAGGCTGGTGAGGGTAGTGCGCCGAATGCAGCTGCCGTAGCAGAGACTTCCCATCCGGTGAAGCAGGGACTCGTACAGGCTCTCGGCGTATTCACAGATACTCTTCTCGTCTGCACCTGCACGGCAATGATCATCCTCCTCTCCGGAGTCTATAAGACTGGTAATGCAGACGGCATCCTCCTTACCACTCGTTCTCTTGAGACGGAGATAGGACCTGCCGCACGTTATTTCATCTCTGTAGCCATTTTCTTCTTCGCCTACAGCTCCATCATCGGCAACTACTACTATGGCGAGACTGCTATGCGCTATGTTTCTCAGAAGAAGTCGGTAGTGCGCATCTTCCAGGCGTTCACGGTGGTCATGGTAATCCTTGGCGGCGTATTGGTTCTTGACGAGATATGGTCGCTCATCGACCTCTGCATGTGCTCTATCGTCATACTTAATGTATATTCCATCGTGCGCCTTTCTCCGAAGGTTGTCTTCCTTTGGAAGAACTATAAACAACAGCTCTCTGAATGCCGCAATCCGGAATTCCGCAAGGAGATGATGCCAGAGGATGCTGAGGACATTGAAGCGTGGTAAATGGAAACGATGCCCCATGGCGTCGTTAGAGAGCGATTAAGGTTATAAATGTCTCAAGAAAACGCTAAATCATATATAATTTCCAAGTTTTTCTCGCTTTTATTTTGTTATTCGCGCGCTTATTCGTAAATTTGCGCCCAAATTGTAAAAATAACTCCCCACAAAGCTATTATCACTTCCCTGCTTAGAGTTTATCCTGTGCTTGTCGAAGGAGGGATCTTGAGGGGCTTAAATCTATATCTAATGACGAAAAGAACAACCATAACTGCCGCCCTTCCATACGCTAACGGCGGCGTACATATCGGACACCTTGCTGGCGTTTACGTACCAGCAGACATCTATGCCCGTTACCTCCGACTGAAGAAGCAGGAGGTTGTATTCATCGGTGGTAGCGACGAGCACGGAGTGCCTGTCACTATCCGTGCCAAGAAAGAGGGCATCACAACTCAGGAAGTTGTTGACCGTTACCACGGCATCATCAAGAAGTCGTTCGAGGACTTCGGCATCACCTTCGACATCTACTCTCGCACCACTTCTGACATCCACCATAAGTTTGCCTCTGACTTCTTCCGCACTCTCTACGACAAGGGCGTGCTTGAAGAGCATGTCGAGGAGCAGTTCTGCGATGAGGTAACTGGCGAGTTCCTTACCGACCGCAACATCGTGGGCACTTGTCCTCACTGCGGTGCAGAGGGTGCTTACGGCGACCAGTGCGAGAAATGCGGTCGTACGCTCTCTCCAGACGAGCTTATAAACCCGACAAACAAGAACAATCCGGGCAACGGTCTCGTAAAAAAGGCTACAAAGAACTGGTACCTCCCTCTCGGCAAGTATCAGGAGTGGCTTAAGGAATGGATCATAGAGGGTCATAAGGAATGGCGTCCAAATGTTTATGGACAGTGCAAGTCATGGCTCGACATGGATCTTCAGCCTCGTGCAATGACTCGCGACCTTGAATGGGGTATCCCTGTACCGGTAGAAGGTGCTGAGGGTAAGGTGCTCTATGTCTGGTTCGATGCTCCTATCGGCTATATCTCTAACACAAAGGAACTCTGCGAGAAAGACCCAGAGAAGTGGGGTTCTTGGCAGAAGTGGTGGCAGGATGAGGAGACTCGCCTCGTTCACTTCATCGGTAAGGACAACATCGTCTTCCACTGCATCATCTTCCCTGTCATGATGAAGGCTCACGGCGGCTATATCATGCCGGAGAATGTTCCTTCTAACGAGTTCCTCAACCTTGAGAACGACAAGATTTCCACTTCACGCAACTGGGCTGTTTGGCTTCATGAATACCTCGTTGACCTCCCAGGCAAGCAGGATGTGCTGCGCTATGTGCTTACTGCAAATGCGCCTGAGACTAAGGACAACAACTTCACTTGGGCTGACTTCCAGGAGCGCAATAATTCTGAGCTCGTGGCTATCTATGGCAACTTCGTAAACCGCGCTCTCCAGCTTACAAAGAAGTATTGGGGCGGCGTAGTCCCAGCTTGCGGCGAGCTTCAGGATGTTGACCGTCAGGCTATCGCTGAGTTCAAGGATGTGAAGGATAAGGTAGAGGCTCTCCTCGATCAGTATAAGTTCCGCGATGCTCAGAAGGAGGCTATGAACCTCGCTCGCATCGGCAACCGCTACATCACAGAATGTGAACCTTGGAAGGTTTGGAAGACAGATCCTAAGCGCGTTGAGACTATCCTCAACATCTCGCTCCAGCTCTGCGCTAACCTTGCCATCGCCTTCGAGCCATTCCTCCCATTCTCTTCAGAGAAGCTCCGCGGAATGCTCAATATGGCAGACTTCGAGTGGGATCAGCTCGGTCAGACAGACCTTATCCCTGCCGGTCATCAGCTTGCAGAGCCTTCACTCCTCTTCGAGAAGATTGAGGACGACGTAATCAAAGCACAGCTTGACAAGCTCGAGGCTACAAAACTCGCTAATGAAGCTGCTGCTTTTGAGCCAGAACCTATCAAGGAGAACGTAAGCTTTGAGGACTTTGAGAAGCTCGACATCCGCGTAGGTCTCGTCACTTCTTGCGAGAAGGTTAAGAAGTCAAAGAAGCTCCTTAAGTTCCATATTGACGACGGCACAAAGGACGGTCGCACCATCCTTTCCGGCATCGCAGCATACTATCCAGACCCACAGGTGCTTGTTGGCAAGCAGGTGCTCTTCGTAGCAAACTTCGCTGCTCGCAAGATGATGGGCGAAGAGAGTCAGGGCATGATCCTCTCAGCCGTAAACTTCGACGGCACGCTCAGCGTAACAACCACATCTGCTGACGTTAAGCCGGGTTGTCAGGTAGGGTAAAGACCTTCCCCCTACCCCTTCCTTACAGGACGGGGAGTAAAATGGATTGAAGACTATGGAGGTGCGGTGCCCCCACCGCATCCCCCGCCACAACAAGCTCGCCGCATTGGAAACGATGCCCCATGGCATCGTTAAACCGCCGCAAAACCACCTCCCTAAAAAAACTAAAAAAACTATGAAGAAATCACTCATCATCCTCTCCCTTGCTGCACTCTTCGGAGCATCATCGCTCTCAGCAGCAGACAACAATGAAAACAATGTCTCAACAGACAACAGCTCTGTGGTAACTGAAACAAACGAATCAGAAACAAACGGAGCAATCTATGGTTATTGGTATGGAAGAATCGGAGGTTATAGTGCTTCCCTCAGCATGGATGGATATACGGGATATGTTTCCATGGAAGGTAGCGGCGATAGAACACTAAAGCTCAAGTCATATAGTGGAAACAAACTCGTCATCAATGCATATCTCCGTGGAAAGTACATCGGCTACTATTCAGGTACTCTTGACAGATACGGCAACTATAAAGGCACCTTCTTCAACAAGAATGGCGGCAAGGTAACTTTTGAACTTTATCCAGCCGGTGACTAATTCCAAGCCCTATCTGCACTTATTTAAACAACTCTAAAACAATTCCCACCGTATAATCATACTCTTTCCCCCTCCCATTGGGGGGAGGGTTGGGGTGGGGTTTCCCTATGCAATTCCAATTCAACAAGAACGACCGTATTGTAGCCATCTGGCTCATTGCTCTTGCAGCTTGCATAGTGGGATTTCTTGCCTTTCCTCAAAACACCGATAACGACGAGGAGTTTGACTCTGCCACACAGCAGGGACAGGCTCCTCGTTCTGATTCTTATGGCAATCAATATGCTGATGGGGGTTCTTCTCGTGGGATTGTCTCCCCTCCTCGTGGAGGGACTGGGGGAGGCCTTCATTCCTTCGACCTCAACACGGCATCGCCCGACGAACTCTTTGAATTGGGATTTACGGAAAGGGAGGTTAGCAGCGTGATGAAGTACCGGTCGATGGGAGGAATCTACAGAACCGTTGAGCAGTTGTCAAAGATCTCTGGCATGACTAAAGGCGAGTACGACAGGCTTGCGCCATATTTCTATGTGAGCGATGAGTTCCGTCCTGCATCCGACTTCGTGCATGTCCCACAGAGAAGGTCTCACAGCAACTACCACCGCAATGGTGGCAATTATCGCAGCGGCAACAATTACCACAACGGCGACTATACATCTTCTGGCAACCAGAAAACGGAAGCAAATGGTTCTGCGTCTGCCGACAATAACGGAACAAACGCCTCCGCAGAAGCATCTTCCCGTCCACGATATGAGAGCAACAAGCTGAAGGCTGGAGAGAAAGTACCTATCAATGCTTCCGACACAACAGCCCTCAAACGCATTCCGGGTGTTGGCAGTTACTATGCTTCGCAGATTGTGAAATATCGCGAGAAGCTTGGCGGCTTCATTTCTGTGCAGCAGCTCGACGACCTACAGAACATTCCTGCTGACATTCAGGACTACCTCTCCTTCGATCCTGTTCCGGTGCGAAAGATAAAGATAAACAGCCTGTCGATAAACAGGATGATAACGCATCCGTACATCAATTTCTATCAAGCACAGTCCATAAAAGAGCACATCAGGAAGAACGGCCCACTGAAATCCCTATACGAGCTCAGGCTCAACAAGAACTTCCCAGAGGAAGACATAAACCGACTGGAACCGTATATTGATTATGAGTGAAAAACTTAAAACCAAAAACCAAAATATGAAAACAATCAAAACTCTCGTAGCTGCAGTTCTTGCAGCATGCACACTCTCCAGCTGTGGCGGCTTCGGTGCCATGGGCGGTCAGACCGGCACTACAGGCAACGGCAGCATCTTAGGTAATGTACTTGGCGCAGTAACAAACGGCGACGCTCTGGGCAACATCCTCACAAGCGTTATCGGCATGGACCGCATGACGGAACAGCAGATAGTAGGCTCATGGAACTACACCCAGCCGGGCGTAGCCTTCACTAGCGAGAAGCTCCTGGCAAAGGCTGGCGGCGAAATAGCAGCTTCGCAGATCAAGGAAAAGCTGAGCACTTACTATAAGTCTGTCGGCGTGAACAGCAGTAACACCAACTTCACCTTCAAGGAGGATCACACCTTCACAGGCAAGTTCCTCGGCACATCGCTCTCCGGCACTTGGAGCTTTGACGCTCAGAACAATCAGCTGAACATGAAGACAATGCTCTTCACCCTCACTCCTTACGTTAAGCGCACAACATCAGGCATGAGCCTCACGCTCGAATCAAAGAAACTCCTGACTGTCCTCCAGACAATCTCTACAGCGAGCGGCAACACCACTCTTCAGGGCATCGGTCAGCTGAGCACAAACTTCGACGGCGTAAGAATCGGATTTGAGATGGGAAGATAAATATTTGTGGACGTTCGGAAATCCTTTAAGGAGACGAGTCGCAATCCTAAGGGTTACGACTCGTAATCCTTAGGAAAACGAGTCGTAAAGCTATAGAATTTTTTGCTAACTAAGCGAGGTCAACAGTAGGCGCCTGACGGTTTGCAGCATCATCAATCTTATAGAAGTTCTTGCGGGTGAAGCCGAACATGCCTGCGATGATGTTGTTAGGGAATGTCTCTACTGCGTTGTTGAGATTGCGGACGCAGCCATTGAAGTAACGGCGCGAGCGTTCTATCTGCGTTTCCATTTCAGAAAGCTGACGCTGCAAAGCGAGGAAGTTCTCGTTTGCTTTGAGCTCAGGATATTTCTCCATAGAAACCCTAATATCTCCAAGCACTTTTGTTATCTGGTCTTCTACAGCAAGCTGCTTACCCGGAGTATTAGCGGCTATAGCCTGACTACGGAGAAGAGTGATGTGCTCAAAGAGCGACTTCTCATAATCAGCATAACCCTTTACCGTGTTGACAAGCTGCGGGATAAGGTCGTGACGCTTTGTCAGGAATACGTCAACATTACTCCAAGCTTCGTCAGCGAGGTTGCGAAGCGAAACCATTCGGTTGTAGATAACAACAATCAAGATCGCAATGACGACGATGACTGCAAGTAATATGTATAAGAAGGGCATAACGGCATTTATGATTTATGATATATTCTCATTTTGCGGCAAAATTAATCAATTCTTCCCTAACCGCCAAACATTTCCGCGATTATTTCCGTTTTTCGCTGCTGGACTTGTCTTCTCGCAGATGGCGCAGAAGACGCAGATGGAATTATGGCAGCAGGTCACGGAGCCTGTCTCTGTGATCCAATCATCTTTGAGTGATCAGAGGACCATCACTTTGACTTATTAGCAAAGTTAATAAATGTGAATTAGTTGACGGTTTCCAACAGCCCCTCTACACATTTCCCATTTTTGAAAGTATAGAAATTCCAAGAGTCAGCATCGCCACTTATGGTAATATCATTATAATCTAACATTATGGGTATCGTGAATCCTTTATCCTGACCAGTTTTAACAGGAATAATAGTGTATTATTGTGATTCTATCTTAGAGCCCTATTGAATTTAGGTATGCCCTACGGTTCATCAACTATGATGGTTGGAACAGCGGGAGATTCATTGTATAAAGTATCTTTATACAGACTATCCATACCCCAAAACTCTTTTGGAGAGAGAGAGTAGTAAATATCTCCGTT
>JAZRYU010000003.1:0-7000 GCA_045600885.1 Prevotella sp. | reverse complement strand
AACCTTGTGTTGGGGCGGTTTAAGGACGCCATGGGGCGTCGTTTCCAATGCGTCGTTTCCAACCTCATGTGGAGATTAACAGAAAATATAAATTAATCATTAATTAATAAAAAAAAGACCCTAAACCTCTTCTATCGGGATTTTAAGCCCTCCCTTGTGGGCAGGGTTTGGATAGGGTCGGAAGGCTTTTATTATGTTTGAAAATCTTAGTGACAGATTAGAAAGATCGTTTAAAATACTCAAGGGTGAAGGAAAAATCACCGAGATTAACGTTGCGGAAACCCTTAAGGATGTGCGTCGTGCCCTTCTTGATGCCGACGTAAACTTCAAGGTAGCAAAGCAGTTTACTGACACCGTTAAGCAGAAGGCGCTTGGCATGAACGTGCTTACAGCCGTTAAGCCGGGTCAGTTGATGGTGAAGATTGTGCACGACGAACTCGCTCTGCTCATGGGTGGTGAGGCTTCAAAGCTTAACCTCAACGGTCGTCCTGCCATCATCCTCATGTCCGGTCTTCAGGGTTCTGGTAAGACAACGTTCTCTGGTAAGCTTGCCAACATGCTCAAGACAAAGCAGGGCAAGAAGCCACTGCTCGTTGCCTGCGACGTTTACCGTCCTGCTGCCATCCAGCAGCTGCATGTTGTCGGCGAATCAGTCGGCGTGGAGGTATATTCTGAGCCTGAGTCAAAGAACGTTATCGACATTGCTAAGCACGCTATTCAGCAGGCAACAACAAAGGGCAATGACGTGGTAATCGTCGATACTGCCGGTCGTCTCGCTGTTGACGAGGAGATGATGAACGAGATTGAGGCTCTCAAGAATGCCATCAATCCTACTGAGACACTCTTCGTCGTTGACTCAATGACCGGTCAGGATGCCGTTAATACAGCTAAGGAGTTCAACGATCGTCTTGACTTCAACGGCGTTGTACTGACAAAGCTCGATGGCGATACTCGTGGTGGTGCTGCGCTCTCTATCCGCACAGTCGTTACGAAGCCTATCAAGTTCATCGGTACTTCGGAGAAGATGGACGGAATCGACGTGTTCCACCCAGATCGTATGGCAGACCGTATTCTCGGTATGGGTGACGTTGTTTCTCTCGTTGGGCGTGCTCAGGAGCAGTTTGACGAGGAAGAGGCACGCCGCCTTGAGAAGAAGATCCTGAAGGATAAGTTCGACTTCAACGACTTCTACAACCAGATTCAGCAGATCAAGAAGATGGGTAACATCAAGGACCTCGCTTCCATGATTCCTGGCGTAGGCAAGGCTATCAAGGATATTGACATCGACAACTCAGCCTTCAAGAGCGTTGAGGCTATCATCCAGTCAATGACACCGAAGGAGCGCGCTAATCCAGGGCTTCTCAACACCTCTCGCCGCAAGCGCATCGCCAAGGGTTCCGGCACAGACATCCAGGAAGTAAACCGCCTCATCAAGCAGTTCGACCAGACACGCAAGATGATGAAGATGATGACAGGTCCTAACATGGCAAGAATGGCTGGCATGATGGGCAAGATGCCAGGCATGAGAAGATAAAAACTTGAACGAAAAGTTGTTTTTAGGGCGAGAATTTTTGGGTAGTTTTGCGGTAAAAAACTGAATTATGGCTCAAAAATCCTCGCTCTATTTTTTGGTTTTTATTTCCGGTGTATTTCGTATCGTGTTGATAATGAATGGGTTAATAAAAATTGTGTGTGAAAAAAGAGAAGCAAAGAGGGGGTAAGGTACACACAATTTGAAATTGAAATTGTAATAATGTTTTTGGCGATGATATACCAGTTGTCCGTTTGCCCTACATCTTATCACTACCTTATAGATAATTCGTGTTAGCAAAAAGACTGAAAAACTTACAATTTGTCAGTTTCGGCATTGTCTGCTTTTTCGTTCAGATAATTAATTCTGGAGCAAAAATGCGGTTTTTGGGGCTGTGTTTCTGCCTTATTTTGGGGCATTTTTCATAAAGCATAGGAAGAGGGAACGTATTCCTAAGGATTATGAATCGTTTCCCTAAGGATTACTACTCGTAATCCGCTGCCTTATTCTGCATATTCTCGGTCTTTAGCGATGATAATGTGCTGCGGTGCGTTGTAATACGCTGATTATTAGCATGTTAATATCCCTCTGAGGTTACTGTATTTGCACACGTTTAGCCGTGAAAATAATACGCGAAATTCTCAGCGAGTTGGCAAAATCAGAGTGTAAGCATATAGCCCGAAATACTGACAATCTGCAAAAATGGGCGGATTTTGAGGGGTATTACAATTTCAATTTCAAATTGTGTGTGGTATAGACTTGCAAGGGGCACGGAAGTGTGCTTATTGAATTTAGGAAAAAAGTGGAAGGAGTTTATATATACATATTTATATATAGATATATATTCTATCTTATTTAAGTACTGTGCTGCGTTTCCATGTTCGCTCCCTAACGACGCCATGGGGCGTCGTTTCCACTAAGAGGCATCAGGTTCTCGAAAAGGGAACAACTTGTATATCGTTTCCTTTATTATTCTTTTAACAAACAATTTCCAACAATAGACAGAAATTATAAATAAAAATTATTGAACTAATTCTTGTAAATTGTTGATAATTCTTGTCTCAAGAAAAAGGCTGGATTATGCGGGTTATACACTAAATTTGAAATTGAAATTGTAATAACGGTTCTAATCACGAATTTCGCACGCTGTCTTCGCCTAATTTTTACCACACTAATACCCGAATATACCACACTAATTATTTTATATACCACACTATTTAATTTCATTTGCCGGAACCATAAAATAGTATTAACTTTGCAACGACAAAAGTTCATTATTAATATTTTAAATTTAAAAATTATGCAACAAACAATTAAAAATTTCGTCCAAATCGGTTACATGACTACCTGCAAGGACAAAACAATGAAGCTTCTTACTGCTGATGCTCTGAAGGAGCTTACCAACTCGGAACAGGTTCGCCAGACGATGAATCTCATTAAGGCGGAACCTGATGCCGAAAAGAAATCTGAACTGAAGCGAAAGCTTCCTGTAGTGCTCTATGCTTGCCAGATGACCGAAAGCGGCGTGAGACCTACGGCACAAAACAATCTAATCAAGGCTAGCGGCTTCTGCATTCACGACTGGGACCACATGACCGTAAGTCCTGCTCAGTTCTATATGGAGAAGATTGCCGGCAGGGAAGACGAGCTGGACATAGCTCTTGCTCACATCACGCCACGTGGCGAAGGTCTGCGACTGGTAACGGTGATGAAAAGCGGCGAGGACATTGTCACTCATCAGCTGCAACTTGCGAAGATGTTTGGCATGGAGCAGTTTGCCGACCCTAAGATCAGGGATCTCGGTCGCCTCTCGTTCCTTCCTTCAGCCGACTACATTCTCTATATTAATGAGAAGCGTCTTTTCGAACGCAGCCTTGAGCAGGTTCCGTCTCCTTCAGAGGCTTTTCCCGCCAAGAATGCTCAGAAGGTGATTACGCCTCCAGGCACTTCGGCTGAGGGCGCCGAGGAGGGCGCAGAACCCCACATTGTCTGCACGCCTCCAGATGCGGTAAACATGGCAGACGTTATGGAGTATCAGGGCTTGAAGTATAGCCGAATCATCGATCTTCTGGAGAACCGTGTGGCTTGCGATGGGAAGATTTCAATTGGTCAGCGAAACGATGTGCTCTACGCCATGACAAGAGAGCTGCGCCACATCTGCGGCTACAACTTTGAGACGCTCTACTCGTTACTTAAGCCTTATTTCAAGTCGCTTCCAGACAACGAAATCCGCAAGACGATGACGAGTGCCCTGAACAGCTCTGGACGTACGATGACTCCGCTGCTCATAGGAATCCTCAACGAGCTCAAGCAGATTAATTCCGCTGTTGAGACGATGGACGTTCCGCTGCCAAAGGTGCCAAAGCTCTCGGCGGTAGAAGAGATGATCATGTCACACTATCCGGCTCATCTGCGCTCTCAGGTGTTCATGGCTATGCTTCCTATCTGGGGTGTTTATGGCACACACATTCGCTTCGACTACCTTGACGGAAAGACCTGCTCGCTCTCGTTTATGACAGCTGTGATAGGAAAAAGCGGTAGCGGCAAGGCGTTTGCAGCCGATCTGTTTGACAAAATGACCAAGCGCTTCAAGGCTGAGGACGAAATTGAGCGCGCTAAGGCTAACGAGTATGTTGAGCGCTACAATGAGTCGGGCGAAGGCGGTCAGAAGCCGAAGGATCCTCACTCTAAGATAAGGATTTTCGGCGATGACATCACTACGAGTCAGCTGCTGGAAAACCTTGACAACCTTAAGGGTGAGCATGGCATTCAGTTTACGGAGGAGATAGCCCGCCTGAACAAGGCTAAGCGCTCCGTCTATGGCGATAATGACGACCTCTACTGTAAATCGTTCGACAACTCCGTAGGCGGCAAAGAGTCAAAGAGCAAGTTGACGCGAAACATCCGTATTCCTATCTATCTGAACACGCTCTTCTGTGGTACTCCTGCCGCTATGCACCGCTTCTACAATAACCCAGAGGGAGGTCTGAATAACCGCGTGCTCTACGCCTTCATGCCAACTGTCAGACTTAGATCATTCCCTAAGTACACGAGATTCAGCGAGGCTGATCAGGCACTCTTCGACGAAGTGACGGAGCGACTCTGGCACAGCGGTGAGGACGGAAAGATGCAGAAATTACCTTGGCTTGAAAAGTTCATCATGGCGATAAAGAACAAGTGGGATAAGGAAGACCAGGAGAACCCAGACGAGGTGTGGTACGACCTTGGCAAGCGCTCTCTTGCCGTGGCTATGCGAGTGGGCGTGCTGCAATGGTATCTGAGAGGTTGTCCGACTGCTGACAATAAGAAGGAAATCGCAGCCATCGGTAAGGTGGTCAGATGGACAGCCGACGCCATGCGCAAGAGCATCTACGACTTCTGCGGAAGCGAGTATGAGAAACTGAACAATGCTGACAATATCATCCAGACGCGCGGCGGATACAACAGCAAGAACAAGAAGCTCTACTCGGTTCTCCCTAACGAGTTCTCCGGCAACGATGTCATAGCTCAGCGCATCCAGAATGGTGACAGCGCAAGCTGCGTAGGCACGATCATCTGTCGATGGACAAGTGAAGGTCTGATTGAGAAGGTTGGAGACAACCGATACAGGAAGATCTCTTAATCTCAAACACATCAGAACCTCAAAAAATCTTTATTACAATTTCAATTTCAAATTTAGTGTTAAATAACTTGGTGGGTTGGCAGAAAATGCTTATCTTTGCCACACGAAACAAGGCATAACGGCACTCTGCCGACCTACCTTAAACAACGTAAACGTATGAAACTCAACGCATTACAAATCATATTAAAGTACTACAACAGCTTCTTTAGCTACATTGACTTCAGCAATATGCCTGAACGAGGAAGCGAAGAATATTGTAATCTTCTCTTGAAAACAGCTGACGAAACGATGTTTTCGCGCGGAAGATATACAGAAATTACGGAAATGACGCTGGAAATCTTCGACCCAGTAGAAAAGATAGTACGAGGCTACGACCTTCTCGACATCAATGCTCTCAACGAGAATGACCGACAGAGGCTGAGCTTCTACCTTGACCTTAAGGACATGTGCTATCCGCTGTTCAGAGGTCAGCCTGTAAACTGGAGCGAAGCGCCTTGGAACTTCTCCGACGGCAGCAACACCATTGACAACGAGGAACTCTACGAATTCATCACCTCAGGCGAGATGCCTTGCCTCGCAGCTGCCATTCTCTACAATCTGAAAGAGCAGATTTGGCACGATGAGGAGTTCTCTTCCGTGGCTCGTCAGAAGGTGGCAGATACCTTCTACTATGGCGTAGAACGTGCGTGGAAAGATGCGCACAAGAGCATTGAGAATAGGAGAAAACTGGAGGCTGAGGTGAGTGAATGCGCTTCCACGATGTGGTATGTTGACAATCATATCAAGGTGGGAAAGTTGCTTGGTTTCGGTAGCATTGAGCAGAATCTATATGACGCCTTCGACACCTATATAGATAAAATCTACAGTCACAAGCAGGTAAGCTGTGCAAAGGAGCTGGGCAAGTTTATCAGGGAGAATATTGACATGGAAACGATTGCTCATGACTCCGACAAGCTGAAGATGCTCCAGGAGAAGACACAGCTGGTGATGGACGATTATGGCGTGACTTCTCCTGCCATGGATTATACGATGAGCGTCATCTTCTACGAAGTGCTCAATCTCCCTATCTTTGAAGATGAATAATCCCTACATTCATTATTAGAATGCTAAATACATTTCCACCAAAAAATAAAAAGCCTGTAGGCAGACCTGAGATTCCTCTCTTTACGGACGATCAGAAAGACATTGAAGAAGACTTTCTGAGGAGGGCTGGTCTGCTTATAGACTTGTATTATAGGGACGAACCGAAGTCGAAACTGAACTATGTGTTCGGTTCTAACGGCAGCTTAAGCAAGACCTTTGTGTGGTCTTGCATTTACTTATATTATGTGCATGAGAACATGATGCAAGAAAATCTCCGAGCGTTTGTCACGAAGATAAAGGAAACGTTCGGCGGTAAAGTAATAAGCGATCGCACTTCTATCTTCGATGGATATTATAGGCTGAAGGAACATAAAGTTCATTTAGATGAGGAAAGAAGTGGAGAAAATAGAAACCAATGTAAGTCTATAATTAGAGAACACGCCGATTATCTCTTCTTGATAGATTTGTGGAAATCATTATAGTGGTAAGCAAATATAGAGTCAAGGAACAGTCGCTATGCAGTTACTTTATTTCGTCGGCAAAGTTTGAAATATATAATCTTTCTGCCAAATATTTCCGCGAAAAAAATGGAAACGACGCCTCATAGCGCATTCTATGTTAATCACCAAGCGTTTTGGCGACTTTCGTAACCGTTCTTGATGCAGTTAGCTTCTTTTCGGTTAATCCGTTCTCCATTATGCTGTTTTTGCAAATATTCTGTCTTCTTCGTAAGTTTGTGAGAACTTAGTGTTGTTGACAGCTAA
>JAZRYU010000002.1:0-13172 GCA_045600885.1 Prevotella sp. | reverse complement strand
TCACTTGCCAAATACGAGGTGATGCTCAGCGCACTGGAAAAGTACGAGGAAGCCGCGTAATCAATATGTATAACGTATTAACCATCTAATCAATAAGTTAAATCAAATAAATCTACCTTTCAAAGGGTGGGAAACTTTAGTGAATTGATAATATTCATTTCTATATTTTGTGTCAGCATCTCTTGTTTCTCCTATTCCAGGCAGGTCACAAAATACGATTCCTTTGTTGTTAGTAATTAGGAGAGCATAGTCTGATTCTTTTGTACAACTGCGAATGTCATCGGTTTCAAAAATGTCTTTACCTAATAAACAGTTAAGTGTTGTGGATTTTCCATATCCAGTTTTTCCGATAAAGACTACGAGAGGATTATTACCCCATTCTCCTATGGGATAACTTTTGTTATTCAAACAACGGCTTAGCTCATTCTTTGAATAACTACTTGAAACTATGCTAATATCAATTTTTGCCTTACAGCGCATACAATATTTTACCAAATAGGAATTGATGGGGACGTATAAAAAGTAATGCTACATCCCCATCCGAAATTTTAAAGACCGAAGAATTTCTTTCCGATATTCCAAGCAGATTTTATTGGCGGAGGTAGAAGAGAACCTACAAATACTGCCGCGGCTATTTTAACAACTCCCTTCACCACCTTTACAAAAGTACTTTCTTCTGCCTCATGTACATACTTTTCTGTATCTTCATAGGTTGGTGTAGGATGAGCTTCTTGATCAGATCTTTTTGGCAGTTTTTCGTCTGGTACAGATGACGATTTCTTTATTCTCTCCTGATCCAACTTACCCCAGAAGGTGGAAACACGTTGCTTCGGCATGTTCATGATAATCATATTAACCAGTTCCACAAGATTGTAGTTCTCGCATGCAGAAACACCTACCACCTTATTAATTGGATAGCTGAACACTTCCGAAACATACTGGATTTTACGTTGTATATTGACAATTTGTTCTGAACCAGGAACATGATTTTCTTCATCCCATTTACGGAAAGGTTCTATTTTGTCGACCTGATTTAACACAAAGTACAATGGAATACTTTTGTTGTTATCCTTTGCAATACATGCAGAAACAACTTTCTGGTAGAACTGAAGATCAACAGTAAATGAGCGATCGTCACCTTTAATCACCCAAAGAATTGCATCCATCTTTGGCAGAAGTTCATTATACATCTTAATATAATTCTCATCTGCCGTTTCGGATTCTCCAATACCAGGGCAATCATACAATATCATACCACCGATATTAATTTCTTGCACTTTAATAGTACAGCGTTCAACATCGTTTACTTCACAGACTGTCTCTCCAAACAATGCGTTTGTCAGACTAGATTTTCCAGCTCCAGTTTTACCGAAAATAGCCACCTTCGGAGTATATGTAATCTCCTCACGGAACCTTTTCATAATCAACTGTTCTTGCTCTGGAGTAATCGCAATGCCATTCTTGCGAAGGGCATCAAATACATTCAAATGTTCGTTACTCATAACTTTAAAACTTAATATTTGAGAATACGGATTTAGCTCGGCGTCCGACTGCATAGCAATAACCTGCATCAAACGCACCACCAACAAGTCCGCCAAGAATTGGAATCAGCTTAACCAAAGAGGTAATACTCTTTTGTCCCGCTTTAGTGATTAATTGGACACCTATACGATGATTGATAGCACGTAAGGCAGCTGCTGGTATCTGCTTTATCAGTACCTTTCCTAATCCATTTACAGCTTTAACCGCTACATCCTTAACAAGATTCTTTACAGAGTCACCGCAAATAGTTGCAACAATAAATGTCTTAACTCTATCTTCGTTAATATCATGACCGTACATATATGCAATTGCTGCTGCCAAACGTGCTTGGTACACCCATGATGCAGCCATGTCGGCAGGAAGAGTGATAGGAAGAGTTATTAAACCACCAACATTAGTTACAAAACCCACCATTGCATTTTTGCTCGTTTCCCATCTTATCATCGCATCAACAGCATCATCAATGTTCTTGTATGAAGAATCATTCATATATTCTTGGGCTAATTCAATAGCAGAACAAATACCTACAGATGGGAATCCTTCTACACCATAGTTTGTCAGTGTTTCAACAATTTGAAGAGCCTTAGACTTCGATTCTTCTGGCATTTCTTCAACAATGGTGTCTTCTATGATGTCTGTAACAATATCATCAATGTCATCCGCCATTACTGCCTTAAAACTAGGATCTAATTCTTTTGTTACAGTTATAGCTTTTTCTGAAGGTAAACGATAAACAATCTCTCGAAGTAGTTCTTCAAGATTGTATTTTTCTACAGCACTTATTGCAATGATATTTGATTTTGCTAAATCGAACACATCTGCTACATAACGCACCTTAGAATTTATATTTTCCAATTGAGTTGCACCTGGACAGTGAGCAGAATCATTCCATTCCCTAAATGGCATAATTCGATCTACTTGGTTCAAGACAAATATACAAGGTTTACCTTGTTCAAGATACTTTTTGACCAATTTGTCGTAGAACTGTAAATCTGACTTAAATGCTCTATCATCACCTTGTAACACCCAAAGGATTTAATCCAATTCTGGCATGAGATTATTGTATAGTTCAGCATATTCAACATCTCTTTCCTCGGATTCACCTACACCGGGGACATCTACCAAAGTAAGATTGTTCTTGCCCATATCGAGCAATACTCGCTGCGGATTTCGTGTACATGCATCAACATCGCTGACGGGACAAACGTCTTGACCAAACAATGCGTTGCACAAACTTGATTTGCCAACACCTGTTTTGCCAAATACACCAATGGAAGCTGGATAATTAAGCTTTTCATTGATCTTGTTGATAATACGCTGTTGTTGCTCCTCAGATAAATCTATACCTGCCTTACGGAGCGACTCAAAGTATTCGTTATTAACCATAGTGAAAATATTGTAAATTGTTGTACTAATTTCGCCTGCTGCATAAATGTTAAATCCATCCTGCGTAGGCGTTGTTGGTAATATTCATCGGATAGGACAACCATCCATGTGCTCCCATAGTAAGTTCTATCGGATACTTGCCGACTTTGCCCTTATACACATAGCCTGTATCTGCGAAAGAGAGTGTCACGAATGCGAACAGCGAAAGTAATGTAATAAAGATTTTCTTCTTCATAGTAATAGTTTTAATTAATGTTACGGTTTTCTGCTCGCAAAGTTAGTCTTTATTCGTGTTTCCTTTAATTCTTTAGCCGTAATAGTTAGAATTGACCTACGGTTTTGTTAGCATAACGTATGTGCATACAAAACACATGTGTATTACGGGCATGAAGCGGACGGAGTTGTTTAGATTCTGATAGCATGTTAAAGTTTTCCCGTACCTTTGCGCCATCGTCTCCAAGGATGGTTGTGTTTTGATCTTTTTTAAGGTTAATACGAATGGGGGATACATAAACAACAAAGCGTGGAGACTACCATCTGTTCATCCGTAAATCGGGCTCTCGCATTGCCTCGCAATCAGATGAACAATGGTGATACTCCACGCTTATACTATATAGCTAATCCCTCTGAGCCGCAAAGTGGGTTACCCCTCTTTGCGGTCAGTCCGGATGCGATACAGCATCTGGAGCATCTACTATTGTTTTATCTCTGATTGCTGGAATTTGCGAGATTCGATTTACAGGGATAAAACGTTTGTAAACGCTTATATTAAATATGTATATCTGCGCCAAAGATCCAATGCTTTCGCACTTTATCTTGGTTTAGACGGGGCAAAGTTAATAAATAAATTGAAATAACGCAAGGATTTGAGGTTTTTTTTTTAAAAAAGTTTGACAAGCGTGTTTTTCGTGAAATATGTTGCACTGTTGCACTGAGGCATCGTAACTCGCTGATTATAGGTGATTTACTTAGTGCAACATCCCCCTAAATATGTTGCACTATGTTGCACTTTATGTTGCACTAACTTAATATTGTATAGTTTTCCCAGTACGTCCACGCCTTCAGTTCATCGTCTATAGAAAATGTTTGCCTAAGGCTCTTTGGGCGTGTTCTTATAAGAAAATGGAATTATTCTTATAAGAAAAATAGTTTTTCCTAGTAAGAAACTGCATCCTAAAGCTAAGGGAGAGGATATTTAATTCTCCAAGGGGTATAAAGAATTTGACGGCTTTGTTAGGAAGGTCGCGCAAACGGCTCAGTAAACTTCGCCCTACAAATTAGGGGCAACTGCCCCCTTTTTCGACTTCAGTGCAACATATAGTGCTACATAGTGCAACATATTTGGGGGTATGTTGCACTGTGTAATGCGTTGATTCTCACACTTGTAGAAAGCTCCAGTGCAACAGTGCAACATATTTTGCAAAAAAATGTTCGGACTAAATTATTGGCGGCATTTATCTCGTCAGCGAGAACTTCAGGCTGAAGCCGAAGTCGTGGGTGGTGGTTGGATATGACGATGAGGTCAGAAGAGGGGTGTTCTTCTGGAAGTCGTAGTAGAAGTTCAGCGTCATCAGGCGTGAGAGGGAGTAGTCGGCTGAGAACGAGAGCTTGGTGGCATCGTTTCCGCTGCTTGCCGTAGAGGTCATGGCTGCGATGTCTCGGGTGATGGCTGCCTGGCTGCGGAGAGAGAAGTCGAAGCGGAGGTTGAGGTCGGTGTTGAAGCCTGTCGATGACTTTGACTTTGACGTTGACTTTGACTGATCGTTGTCTTCACCATTTCCGTTCTTCTTACCCTTCACCTTGCGTCCTCCGCCGGAGCCGAAGAGCTTGAAGTTGTTGATCTTATAGCCAAGTCCGATGACCCAGTCCTTGGATGTAGCCTCGTTGATCTGGATACTTGTCGTAGAGAGTGTCAGCACGCGAGTGGTCTTATACTCCAGCTTTGCCGTGAGATTGTTTTGCAGCGTGACGTCAAGTCCGAGCAGTGGAGAGAACGCCTCGTTGATGCTCACGGTGGAGACATTATACATGGAGTTCGGGATAGGGCTGTTTGTCTTGGCATCGGTGATGAAACCGAGTCCGTTCATGTACTCCTGGAAGGTGGAGAACGATGAGTATGAGCCAACGGCATAGACGCTCTTGTAGGAATGGTTGATGTTGACGCTCTTGAACCACTCGTTGAGAAGCGGCAGCTGTCCGAGTCCACTATAGCGCAGGCTCCAGTTAGGCAGCAGACGGGAGAGGGTAGGGAAGATGTCGAGCGAACTGCCGCCCATGCTTGTGTATGAGGAGATGAAGGCTGGGATAAGCACGTCGGCAGAGTATTTGTTCACGCCGCCATTATCCGGGTTGAACGGCTGTCCGGCAAGTGATGTTCCGCGAGGGTATGTGGCACCCGCATACTGTGTCTCCACGCGCTGACGGAATCCTTCTATTGAGTGGCAGAACTTCTCGAATGTGGCTGAGCGGAAACCGTTGCTGATGTCTCCCGTGCTCTCAAAGGCAGAGCCGAGAGATATGGTGGTCATGGTGAACGAACCGGTGCGCGTAGTCGGCATGCCCTGATACATATATTGTACACTCTGCGCGCGCGTGTCCGTGCGTGATGCTGTGAGGTCTATCTTGAAGTTCTTCACTGGTTCCACGGTAGCCTTCAGCTGAAGGTCTGTGGTGCGTGAAGAGGCAGCAGGGGTAGCCACACTGTCGTTCATCAGAAGCCAACCGCGGTCGGCAGCCTTGTCGATGAAGTCGTCGCCGGTCATACCGAAAGCGAAGCCGAGTCCAGGAGCCAGTGCGCCCTGATTGTTCTGACCGAAAACATCGCCGGCATTAGGCATGAATCCCGGGAGCGACATATTGTACTGGTTGCGGTAGGTGAGGTTGACGTTGCGCACCATCATCAGTCCGCGAGCAACGACCTGAGCCGTCTTATACCATGTCTTATCGTCGAGCGGTTCCTTGGCAATGACGGAGACAAGCACCTTCGTTGTGCTGTCCACCTTAGCGGAAACCTTGATGGTGTTCACATCCACCACTTTGTATTTCAAAGCTATCTGCTTGCCGTCCTCAGTCTTTCCGGAAACCATCAGTCGCTTGCTCTTCTTGCCGTGGCGAACGGAGATGACTGTGTCGGCAGTGAGGGTGATCTCCTTCTGGAAAGTGTTTGACTTCCTCTTTGCCTCAGCAGCCTTACGCTTTTCTTCAGCTGCTTTCATCCTCTCCTGGGCAGCCTTTGCCTTAGGGTCAAGCTTAGCCTTGTCGTCAGCATTAGCCTGATCGTTCTTTGCCGCCTGAGCCTCCTTAGCCTTCTTCTCAGCCTCTTCCTTCTTCTTCTCGGCAGCGGTCTTCTTCTTCTGCGGACGAGTGGTCTTGTTGAAGCGCTCGTTGGTCTTCTTGAGGAATGGTACGAGGTTGTAGAGCTTCTCGAGGTTCAGCTGAGAATTGATGTTCAGCTTGCGGCTGTTGGCAATGGTGTTGCCAAGCGATGTGCCGTCTTCAAGGGCTGTGCCGCGCTGCCAGCTGTAGGTGGCATTGTAAGAGGCATCGGCTGTGAGCCATGAGAAGCATGGCATGAGGTTGAGCGGAAGCTGGTATGAAGCCTGGAAGTTCTGCTGATAGTCGAGCGGAGTACCAAGGTTGCGCACGCTCTGCCATACGGAGTCTTTCCACGCCGTATATTGGTCTGGATAGAGGCTCTCGTTGACAGGAGTATATGGCTCTTCAATCTGCGCGTGAGTGGCAGAGTTGAAGGTGGCGTGGAGATTCTTTGTGAGGTCCCAGCGGATGGAGAAGTCGCGATTCCAGAGGAACTGCTCGTTGAAGGTCAGCGGCAGTCCTTCGCCTCCGAGGTCCTCCATGTCGCGCTCCTGCAGTTCGTAGTAGTTGCGCACCATGTCAGTGTTGAAGGTGACGGTCTGTGGCAGCCAGTTGAGTCCGAAGCGCTTCAGAATGTCGGCATACTTGCTCTTGGTCTTCATCTTCTTGAAAGGCTCGAAAGGCTTGAAGACAGGGGTGTAAGAGTAGTTGAGCGAACCCTTCCAGTTGCTCTCGTTCTCAAAGACGGTGGTCTCGCCGGTGGTGTGGCGGTTGCTGTGAGAGTAAGAGAAGGTGAAGTTCTGCGGATCGTACGGCATAGGATGCTTCTTCGTGGCGATGCCGAAGCGGACGTTAGAGAGGGAGAAGTTGGTGTTCTTCGTCTTCGAGATGGCAATGTTCTCGATGGAGTCGCGCTCATGACCCTCCATAGCGTCAAGGGCTTCCTCGAGGTTGAGGTCGGTGTCGAGCGGATTATACTTAGGGCGTACCTGCTCCTCAGAAACGGAATAGTAGAGCGGCATAGAGACCTTTGCCTTGTCTGGGAAGAACTTACCGAGTTCGAGATTAGCGGTCAGTGTGTAGCCCTGGGTCTTGTCCTGAGCGCGAGCTGCCACGCCGTCCTCGATGCCGCCGAAGCCGTCGTTGATGATTCGTCCCTGCATATTGACCGTACCGAAGTCGGAGAGCTGGACGTTGAGATTACCCTGTGCAGCCCAACCGCCGGAGTTGTCGTATTCCAGAAGACGGAGCTCGTTAACCCACACCTCGCCCGAGCGCTGACCAGAAGCAAGGTTACGGACACCAATCATCATGGTCTTGACCTCGCCGAGCGACGGATTTCCCACGACGGTCATCTTATTGTTAGGATGGCGCTCATCGTAGGCAGTGAATGGCTGACTGTATGAAGCCGCTCCCTGAGCCTTTGCCTTGTTGCGCTCCTTCTTCAGGGCGGTGAGGGCAGTGAGAGGGATGTCGAGGAGATTAGACTCCGGCCAGACGTCTGCGCGGTCGGTGGTAGAGTAGCGGTCGTAGTGTCCCGGCTTTGTCAGTGTGAGCGGGATTTCGTATTCGTAGTAGTTGTTCTTATAGTCAGAACCCAGACGGAGGAACACGGCAAGCTCCTTGTCGCGGAGGTTAGTGACGTTGTTCTCGTCGGCATTAGCATGGACGAACATCTGAAGGCGCTTATACTGGCGCATGTCGATGTTTGTGTTCTTATAGACAGCCTTTGACTCTCCGTTGGAAAGCTTATCCACATTGATGCTCATAGCCTGCTCATTGCTCTCGACGAGCTGAGGCTGAGTAGGATCCTGCTCACGGCGGATGCCAGGAGGAAGGACGTAGTTGACAGGCTTCTTGTCGTTGTTCTCCTCAATGTTCACGCCAGTGGCATTCATCGTACCCGTATTGGCAGAGTTCTCAAGCTGCTGCTCATAGATACGCCATTCGCCACGAACGAGGTCGAGCGAACCGAAGCGCAGCACGACAGGCTTCTCAAAGCCTGTGAGGAACATACGCATGAAGCGGATGGAAGAGAAGTCGGTGATGCTTCCCACCTTGCTCTCGAACTGACGGATAGGAATGCGGAACTGATACCACTTAACCATCTCCTTAGAGCCGTTGCGCAAAGGCACAGAGGCTTCGCGGACGTCGGTGATAAAATTGTCCTTATTGCCCTCGAAGAGGTCTTCAGGACGGATAGATACCTTGTACTGATAGTAGCGCTCGTATTCATTGAGCGTGAAGTCCTGGTTTATGTCCTCCACGTCAGGAGTGGTCTTGTAAGATGTGTCGTAGCTCTCTGTTCTGCCCTCCACCTCGGAAGAGTTGCCCTGAGGGTTGTTGATGAACTTATAGCGACGGAGGATAGGCGTTTCGAGGCGGTCGTAGTCAGAGCCGCGGAAATAGTGATAGTCGTCGCCGGCAGGGTCGGCAAGGATGGAGTCGCGGGCTGCTGTGCTGGTCACGTTGTCCTGAACATAGCGGAGGAAGTCCTGATAGCTCTCCCACTTCTGCTCCTCGTCATTACGCAGACCGTTGAAGCCCACATCCTGAAGATAGCGCGTGCCGCTCTGAGTGGCAAAGGCGTAGTTGACGGTGGATTGCGTAGGAATCTTTCCCCACTGCGATGTGGTGAACGCATTGCTGCCATCGACAGGCATACCGCTCTCGTAGAACTTCTTGCCATCTACGAGAACATCCTCGCTCATCTCGCCGAGGTTTATGTAGAGATCGCCGCCGAATCGGGCTGCGTCAGGGTCTTTCTGCGAGTAGATGAACGGATCGAGCATCCAGAACTCGATATACTCTATGTTTGCCGTCTCGAAGTCGTTAGTGTCAAGTCGGCGCATCATTCCGCCCCACTTGTTGGCAGGGTTCAGGAGCTTTCCTTCGGCAGTGAGTGCGGTGGAGAAGTTGTAGGCACCACGCTCAGAAGGGTAGTAGGCGAGGTTGAGGATGGAGAGGTTTGTGGAGGAACCGTTGTATGTGCTCTGGTTGCGGTTAGGATAGACCTCATTGACAGGCACCTCGCGTACATAATGGTTAGAGAGCTGATTGACGTCGCTCTTGATATGGGAAGGAGTGAGCGAAGAGGAACGGCGGGTGAAGAGAGGGTCAACGGTGTACCATGCCAGACGTGCACGGTCGAAGCCTGACTTCAGCGTAGTCTTCATCTCGTTCTGGGAAATGCCACGGGTGAACATCTGTGGCACGCTCGACATGATCCAGGCTGAAGGCGAAGAGACGTCTATTCCGCTCTTCGTGTTCTCGAAGTCGTCAAGGTAAGAGGCATTGTCCTGAGTGCCGGAAGACTGTCCCGCGATGAGGTGGGCAAATTCTCCTGTGAAGGAGATCTGCGACGGCTGACTGACATGGAGCAGAGGAATGCGGTTGAGAAGATTGGTAAGCCACTGGCTCTCCTTCTTCCAGTTCATGTTCAAGCCCCAAAGGGTGTTGTTGAGAGGTTCGGAACCCATGGCAACCTTCGTGGTGAGAGCCTGCTCAGAGAGGTGCTGCAGAGTACCAGACATCTGGAAGTCCTTGGAGAAATCATACTCCCAGTTGAGTCCGAACATGGTCTTTCGCATCTGAGAATAGTCCGACTGGCTCTCTGTAGATACGTTGACCGCCGTGCCGGCATCGATGATGCTCTGGTTGAGGATGGTGACCTCGCCCGCAGAGTAATCTACGGAGTAGTCGCTGCCTTCCTTGAGCGTGACGCCGCCGGCAGTAACCACCACCGAACCTTGCGGAATATTGTAGGCTCCGATGCTGATGACGTTGGCAGACGTGCCGCGGAACTGTCCCACCAACTGATATTTGTTCTTCTCGGCTATCTGCTTGGCAGTAGTCTTAGTAGAGTCGTAGAGTGCCTGGAAGGTGTATTTGTCTGCCAGCTCTGCGGCAAGACCTTTCTCGGTGAGAGCCTTGTTCATAGCCTTACCGAAAGGCTCTGCCACAGGGAAGATGACACGACCGTTCTGCACCGTGTAGCCCTCGATGAAGTCGAAGTAACCGTTGGCGTGAATGCGGTTGTTATTGTCCAGACGGTCTGCGCCGAGCAGACGGATGAGCGGAGTGTCCTTTACCTTAGGCTCAGGAATATAGGTCAGATAGACACCGGCAGTGTCGCTCTGGAACTTCACGTCGAGGCGGAACTTCTCCTTCTGGACGGAAGATGCCAGATAATAGACATTCTTCATCATCAGCTTCCAGTTGCCCTGGTGAGGATTGTTGCTCGTGTTCTTGAGCGACTTGACGAAGAGCGTCTGCTTAACATCCTGAATGTCAGAGGCAAACTCGCCCACCTGGAAGGTCTGACCGCCGTAGGTGTATTCATAGGCTACGGCAAGAACCTGATCGGTCTGTAGGGCAGTCTTGAGCGAGATATAACCCAGAGCGCTGTTGACGGTATATTCGGAAGAAGTGAGAAGCTTGGCATTCTCCAGCTTCTCGTAGTCCGTACCGCCTTCTATCTGTCCGTCGAGCGTAGAGCTGACGAGGTCGATGTTTCTTGCGTCGCCATAGATGGAGTTCAGCGTCTGATACTCTGTATTGGCATTGTTGGCAGGCACAGGATAGCCCGTGGTCTGCCAGAGGTTGTTGCTCACCGAGATGTTCTCGCCGAGGTCGGTGAAGGCAACGATGTTTCGCGTGTTCTGCGTCTGACCAGACTTGTTGGTCACCCAGACCTCAATGCGGTTGATGGTCACGCCGGTAGTGAGGTTTGGCAGGGTGCGCATGGAGGCGTCAAACTTATCACGGAAATATTCTGAGAGGAAGAAGTGGCGGTTCTCTTCGTAGTCGGCAGCGTTGATCTCGAAAGGTGTCAGCTGCACGCCGCCCTTGGAGCTGACGCTCTTGCTGCTGGACTTCTTCTGCGAAAGGACAGTCTGCAACTTCAGCTTGCCGAACTGCATGTCGGTGCGAAGACCGAAAAGCGAAGTGGCACCTTTCACAAGGGAAGAGTTGCCAGGGAAGGAGACGTTACCTGCCTCAACGAGTTTGATAATCTCGTCTTCCTTACCGTCGTATTTCAGCTTGAGGTTCTGCTGGTCGAAGTCGAAGGTGGCATCGGTGTTGTAGTTGAGGTTGAGCTTCATCTTGTCGCCCACGCTACCATTGACGCTGGCATTGATCTTCTCGTCGAAGTCGATGCTCGTAGTGTTGCGGTTGCGGATAGGCAGCGTAGGATTGTCGATGCTCTTGTGCGTGCCGCCGAGCTTCAGTTCAGCATTTCCCTGAATCTTCACGCGAACGCCGCCAGGACCGAAGATCTTCTCCGCAGGTCCGAGGTCGAAGTGCATATCGGTGAATGAGAACTTATCCTTGCCCTTAGCCTGGAACACCTCGTCGTTCTTTCCGCGGAAGAAGCTGCTGAACTCCTGCTTCTCGCTCCACTTCATGTACTCCTGAGTGTTCATGAAGAAAGGCGTAGAGAGGAAGGATTCGCCGAGCTTAGTGCCTACGGAGTAGAAGTCGAGCGAGTCGTTGTATTCCACCTTCTGCTTCAAAGCCTCAGGAGTGAGGAGGTCGGCAGTGCGTGGCAGCATGTCCTCGTAGGTGGTGGCAGTGGTAGGCTGCACAGGCCAGCGAGGGTGGAGGAGAGAGTCTGGAATCTCCTCTTCGTCAATGATGAGCTGGGAGAGGGCAAGGAGCGAGTCGTTCTTCTGCTTAGCCTTTGGATCAACGGCAGCAGTAGGCTTCTCGTTGCCATTGCCGTTAGGAGTGAGACCGCCAGCAGGAGTGCGCTGGTTGCGGTTGGTCTTCACGTTGACAGGTCGGCGCGTCTTATCGTCCTGCGGCGCAATGCGTTCTATCTCTCTCTTCGTGTTCTGGTAGAACTCAGCCACCACATCGGGCGCAACAATCCAACCCAGCATATTAATGCTGAGCAGCAGTGCAACGGTTGCCAATATGACTTTCAGAGTTCTCGCGCGCATATACGTGCACAGGTGCGGATTCTTTTTAACACACCACGGCAAAAGAAAAAACGCAATACTTCGGGAAATATTGCGTTCGGGAATGGAAAATGACGAAAAATGCATCAAAAATGCTCAAAATGCGGCAAAAAAGGGCATAGGAAGAGAGAAATCCGCATTAATCGGCCGATGGGTAACTGAAAGCCTTTCTATGAAGGAAATCTACGAGACGAGCTTCCTCCGTGTCAACTTTAAAAGTGCTGCCTGTAGGACCGTGGTAGTCGTAGATTGTACTTCCATCGCTTCTCCTAACATCCAATAAGTAATGGATCTGACATTCCACCTCCTTCTGGTCGCCGAGGATTTCCCTCCAGTTTGGCTTGAGCGTCATCTCCACAGATATTTTTGCCTGATCAGCCTCCTTACCTTGGAGCTTAACGGTCTGGCTTTCGTAACCGTCAAAAACAATTTTTTCCAATCCGATATTCAACTCCCTTTGTGACTTAGTCGTGAAACTGAGCGGAGGAATGCCCGTAGTTTTCACATTGACTATTTTCAGCAAATCTTCACTTAACCAATACTGGAAAGAAAGTGTAGCCGGGTTCTTCGGCTCATCTTCAGAATCTTTGCTGCAAGAAAGAAACGCTGTTGCCGAAACAAGAGCTACTGCCATGAATAGCAGTGTGCAAAAAATCTTTTTCATTTTCATTTGGTTTTTTAATGGTAAGTTTCTGCAAAGGTATGAGAATAAATCCAATCTGCCAAATAAAACCCGATATTTTTCTTCAAAAACTGTGCTGTGATTACACTTTTCTTATGTTTCTGTGCATTTTTCCGTAATATAATTTTGTATTATGATTTTTATTCTTACCTTTGCAGCAAACTTTTCGATGAAACCGAAAACAAAGGCACGATATAACAGTGAGTGCTGTCTATCTCAGTCGATTGGAAGATTACTCGAAAAGGATTTGGATATTTGAAAAAAAGTGATTAGCTTTGCAGTAC
>JAZRYU010000001.1:0-14553 GCA_045600885.1 Prevotella sp. | reverse complement strand
GAAACCAGAGAGGAAGTAATACTGAGTCTGCTCTTGAGTAATGGTAGATACTGTAGGAAGAACACCGAATGCATCAGCAGAAAGCAAGATTACATTCTTAGCACCAGGTGCAGAAGAACTCGCTGACTTCACTCCAGACTTCATCGTTTACAACGCTTCAAAGGCTAAGGTTGCTAACTATGCAGAACTCGGTCTCAACTCAGAGACTTGTGTTGCTTTCAACACTACAAGCCGCGAGCAGGTTATCATCAACACATGGTACGGCGGTGAGATGAAGAAGGGTATGTTCTCAATGATGAACTACTACCTCCCACTCCAGGGTATCGCTTCTATGCACTGCTCTGCAAACTGCGACATGAACGGTGAGAACACAGCTATCTTCTTCGGTCTCTCTGGTACAGGTAAGACTACTCTCTCTACTGACCCTAAGCGTAAGCTCATCGGTGACGACGAGCACGGATGGGACGACAACGGTGTGTTCAACTTCGAAGGTGGTTGCTACGCTAAGGTTATCAACCTCTCTAAGGAGAACGAGCCAGACATCTACGGTGCTATCAAGCGTAACGCTCTCCTCGAGAATGTAACTGTAGCTGCTGACGGTACAATCGACTTCGCTGACAAGTCAGTTACTGAGAACACTCGTGTTTCTTACCCAATCAACCATATCAACAACATCCAGCCAGGTTCATCTGCACCAGCTGCTAAGAACGTTATCTTCCTCTCAGCTGACGCATTCGGTGTGCTCCCTCCAGTATCTATCCTCACTCCAGAGCAGACTCAGTACTACTTCCTCTCTGGTTTCACTGCTAAGCTTGCAGGTACAGAGCGTGGTATCACAGAGCCAACTCCAACATTCTCTGCTTGCTTCGGCCAGGCATTCCTCGAGCTTCACCCAACAAAGTACGCTCAGGAGCTCGTTAAGAAGATGAATGTTTCTGGTGCTAAGGCTTACCTCGTAAACACTGGTTGGAACGGAACTGGCAAGCGTATCTCTATCCCTGATACTCGTGGTATCATCGACGCTATCCTCGACGGTTCTATCCTCAAGGCTGAGACTAAGAAGATCCCTATGTTCGACTTCGAGGTTCCAACAGCTCTTCCAAACGTAAACCCAGCAATCCTCGACCCACGCGACACTTACGCTGACGCTGCTCAGTGGGAAGAGAAGGCTAAGGATCTCGCTGCACGCTTCATCAAGAACTTCGCTAAGTACACTACTAACGAAGCAGGTAAGGCTCTCGTAGCTGCTGGTCCACAGCTCTAATGCTGACGTAATAAAAGAATATCTTTAATTACAAATCTATATTCTCTATTTTGCAAGAAGCCCTGTCCGTGAGGATAGGGCTTCTAAATTTTATCTCCTTATATAATATTCACTTCCGGATGAATATCGATTCCGAACTTCTTTAGCACATCCTCTCTCACCTTCTCGCAGAGCGCGACGATCTCTGCGCCTTTCGCACCGCCAAGATTCACGAGCACAAGTGCCTGCTTATCGTGAACAGCGGCTTTGCCGAGCGACTTTCCCTTCCATCCGCACTGCTCTATCATCCAGCCTGCAGGAATCTTCTCATGTTCTTCATCCACATGATAATGCGGCATAGCAGGATATTCAGCCAAGAGCGCTTCAAACTTCTCACGACTGACAACAGGATTCATAAAGAAGCTGCCGCCATTGCCCAAGACCTTCGGATCAGGCAGTTTAGCGTTGCGGATATCAATAATCGTGTCGCGGATATCCTGAGCAGAAGGTTCTGCGATACCACGCTCTTCAAGTGCTTTGCGAATGCCGCCATACTCCACGTGAGGCACAAACTCAGTAGAAAGGCGGTAGGTAACAGAAGTGATGAAATACTTTCCCTTCCATTCCTTCTTGAAGCGACTCTGACGATAGCCATATTCGCATTCCTCGTTCTTTATCGTAACCTTCTTTCCCGTAGCAATCTCCACGGCATCTATGCTATGGATAAAGTCCTTAGCCTCAACGCCATAGGCTCCGATGTTCTGCACAGCCGAAGCTCCCACATCGCCCGGAATGATAGACAGATTCTCCAGTCCGTAATAGCCAAGCAAAACCGCCATAGCAATAACATCATCAAAGCATTCGCCCGAACCAGCAGTCAAGAAAACTGCCCCCGTTTCCGAAGTTCCTCCAGGCAAAGCAGCCACCGCTCCAGAAGCGTTCGCTTCGGGTTCTTCATAGCTCACCGAGATGCCCTTGATGGCAGAATGAACAACGATGCCTTCATAGTCTTTCGTGAGCAGAAGGTTACTTCCACCGCCAATGACTATCAGCGGCATAGTGCTTTTAGCAACAAAAGGCAGCTTTTCGGCTGCCTCTTGCTGAGTTTCTATTTCAACAAACTGCCTGCATCTGGCGTCAATGCCAAACGTATTATTGTGCAGTAGTGAGTAGTTTTCGTATATCTTCATAAGCTATTATCTTGCAGCCTCAAACTCACGGAGGAAGCGGATATCATTCTCCGAGAACATGCGGAGGTCAGAAACCTGATACTTCAGGTTAGTGATACGCTCCACGCCGAGACCGAATGCGTAACCACTGTAAACGCTGCTGTCAATGCCGCAAAGCTCAAGCACGTTAGGGTCAACCATACCACAGCCGAGGATTTCCACCCAACCAGTATGCTTACAGAATCCGCAACCCTTACCGCCACAGATATGGCAAGAGATATCCATCTCTGCTGAAGGCTCTGTGAATGGGAAGTAAGACGGACGGAGACGGATGTCAGTGTCCGGACCGAACATCTCGCGAGAGAATGTCAGGAGAACCTGCTTGAGGTCGGTGAAGGAAACATTCTTGTCGATGTAAAGACCTTCAATCTGATGGAAGAAGCAGTGTGCGCGGGCTGTGATTGCCTCATTACGATAAACGCGACCAGGGCAGATGATGCGGATTGGAGGCTGAGTATTCTCCATCACACGAGCCTGAACAGAGGAAGTGTGAGAACGGAGAAGGATGTTCTTCGTAACATCGTTAGGATAATTGCTCTCCACGAAGAATGTATCCTGCATGTCGCGAGCTGGATGATCTGCTGCGAAGTTCATCTTTGTGAACACATGGAGGTCGTCTTCCACCTCAGGACCGTCAGCAAGAGTGAAGCCCATGCGAGAGAAGATGTCGATAATCTCATTCTTCACGATAGTGAGCGGATGGCGTGTGCCAAGGTTGACAGGATAAGCCGTACGAGTGAGGTCAATGTCGTCATTGCTTTCTTCGGCAGTCTGGAGCTCCTCGCGGAGTCCGTTAATCTTGTCAAAAGCAGCCTGCTTGAGGGCATTTATTCTCATGCCCACTTCCTTCTTCTGATCGGCAGCCACATTGCGGAACTCTCCCATGAGCGCATTGAGAGCGCCTTTCTTTGAGAGATATTTTACGCGAAGCACCTCTATTTCTTCGAGATTTTTTGCTGTAAGGCCTTCTACCTCATTGAGCAGTTCTTGAATTTTCTGTAACACGTTATTTCGTTTTTGAAGTATTTATTATAGTGTAAAAGGTTGTCATCGGATAATAAAATGACATTTAACCGCTGCAAATTTATAAAAAATTTGTCAATAATTAATCAAGATGTAAGAAATAATCGTATCTTTGCACTTGATAATTGATATTATTGATGCGATTGTTTAAGTAATAAGATGAAAAAATTAATCTTTTTATTCTTGCCGATAATGGCTTTTGGCATTCTGTCCTTCGGACTGGGAAGTTGCTGGGACAGCAAAAAAGACAAAGATACCGACAAGAAAGACTCTCTCTATGAGGAGGAAAACATCGACACTATCGACGAAGACACGGTTGTCGTCGTTGACAGCACTCCCGTCTCTCAGGCGGAAGAGCTCATTGACGCACGTCCTATGCCGAAGACTGCCGATGAACTCTTCGACGACTTCTTCTTCAATTTCTCCAACAGCCGCAAGGTGCAGAAGGAGCGCATTCAGTGGCCTCTGCAGACGGAAGTGAACGGAGCAAAGAATACCATGACGGAGAATCAGTGGAGCATGAAGCACTTCTACACTGAAGACGGCTTCTACGTGATGCTTCTCGATGATGACAAGCAGACAAAGCTTGCCAAGGACACTTCACTGACCAGTGTGGCAGTGAAGCATGTTGACATTCCAAGCAACACGCTCGAAACATTCTCCTTCAACCGCATTGACGGCAAGTGGATGATGACTCTCATGGAGAAGGAATCTCTCTCTGAGTCGCGCAATGCCAACTTCCTCAAGTTCTATCAGAAGTTTGCCACTGACACCCTCTTCTGCCAGCAGAGCCTTGCCGAGAGCATCGAGTTCACTGGTCCTGACGAGGAAGACGAGAACATAACAACCACTCGCACCATCTCTTCCGAGGAATACGGCATGTGGGCACCAGAGCTGGCAACAGACTTCTACACACTGTCTTACGGACAGAAGAACGAGTCGTCAAACAACAAGGTGTTCATCATGCGACAGCCTGCAAGTTCACAGGAATGCCGACTCTATTTCCGCCGTCAGGGCAGCAAATGGATACTGCATAAGCTGGTGGAATAAGTGGCACGAAACCTATATCTCTTAATATGAAGACCGACAATCTCAAAATAACCATTCTCGGAACAGGAACATCTTGCGGTGTTCCTGTTATCGGTTGTACATGCCCTGTCTGCACAAGCAGCGACCCGAAGGATGCCAGACTCCGTGCAGCGGCAATGATAGAAAGCAGCACAACCCGAATCCTCATTGACTGCGGACCAGACTTCCGCGAGCAGATGCTGCGTCATTTCCGTGGTGTCAGTTTCAAGAAGCAGCTCAACATAGAGGGTGATCCTTACAACACGGTGGATTTCTCAAAAGTCTCTCCGAAAGCTGTCAGCAGCAAGATTGATGCCGTCTTCATCTCACATATCCATTACGACCACTGCGGCGGCATTGACGATCTCCGTCCGTTCTGCGTCTTTGGCGACATCCCTATCTTCAGCAACGAAAGGGTTATCAATGCCATGCATCATACCCTGCCCTATCTCTTCGAGGCAAACAAATATCCAGGCATCCCAACGATAACCGCCAGTGCTTACAAGAATCACGACACGATAGCCGTTGGAGACATTGACGTTCAGGTATTTACGGTTAACCACGGCAAGCTTCCCATCAGCGCTTTCCGCATCGGAAACTTCGCCTACATAACAGACATGAAGACCATTGACGACAGCGAGATGCCGTTCCTTCAGGGCATTGAAACAATGGTTGTAAATGCTCTTCGCTACGAACCTCAGCACAACACCCACATGATGATTGACGAAGCCATCTCTTTCACCCAAAAGCTTGGAGTGAAGAATGTTTATTTCACCCACATGTGCCACGACGTCGGACTCCATGAGGAGGTAAACAGCAAGCTCCCTGAGGGTTATCAGCTCTGCTACGACGGAATGGAAATCATATTGTAACACCTTGAATCGCACCTTCCTCTTTCTCCTATCCTTCTTGTTTGCCGCAGTATGCTACACTCCGGCATCGGCGCAGTCTGCCGACTGGCGACAGGCTTACGAGCGACTATTCGTTGCCGACGAAGCTCTTTCTGACGAGGAGACGGAAGGCATCGACGAGAGTATTATGGAGCATCTTGACGAGATAGCTCTGAATCCTTTCAACATCAACACCATCACTCAGGAGCAGCTCGAGGAACTGCCCTTCCTTTCTTCCGCGGAAATAAACGCCATCGGCTACTATATATATAGGTATGGCAAGATGATCACGCTTCAGGAACTGCAAGCAATACCTCAGCTCAGCTACGAGAAACGACTGCTTCTCCGTTTCTTTCTCTACTGCGGTGAGGAGGAGAAGAAGCAGGATCTCAGCTTTGACCGCATCCTGAAATACGGTAAGCACGAACTATTCTACAGCGGTCGCATACCGCTTTACGAGCGAAAGGGAGATGCTGTTTCCCCTGCTGACGGTGGTTATATAGGCTATCCCTACCGCCATCAGTTCCGCTATAATCTCTCCTATAAAGACGACCTCAAGATTGGCTTGGTCGGAGCAAACGATTCCGGCGAACCGTTCTTTGCCCACAGAAACTCTATGGGCTACGATTTCTACTCCTTCTACGCTCAGCTGAAGAATCGTCCATTGGGGAAAACGCTCAAGCTAAGCAATCTCGTGGCAGGAAGATACCGCGCTTCATTCGGCATGGGCTTAGTGCAGAACAACAATTTCTCCCTCGGAAAATCCACGGTCATGTCTGCCGGAGGTCGCATAGCTACTGGCTTCAGAACTCACACAAGCACTTCTGACAACAACTATCTTCAAGGTTTCGCTGCTACGATCAGCAGCGGTGATGGGCATGACAAGCCGTCTTTCCAGACCAGCGTCTTTACTTCCTATCGCTATATAAACGCCACTCTGTCAGGCGATTCTGCCATTTCCACTATCGTCTCTTCCGGTTATCACCGTTCGGAAAACGAGATGAAGAAGAAGAACACTGCCACGGAAACAACTCTTGGCTTCAATGAGCAGCTGAACTACGGCAAGATCTCCGTTGGTGCCACTGCTGTCTATAACCATCTCAACCTTCCTCTCCGTCCGGATAAGCGCAAGGCTTATCGCCGTTATTTCGCTGAAAACCAAGACTTTCTCAATGCTAGCATAAACTATCAGTACAAGAACTACCGCCTTTCCTTTCAGGGTGAGACGGCTATCTCTCCTGCCTCTCAGGCTAACGACTCCCTCACGGGTGTTGCCCTTGCTACGATAAACACTCTCACCTTCCGTCCCAGCTACAGTCTCTCTGCCACAGTGCTTCATCGCTATCTCTCGTTCTGCTACACTGCGCTGAATGCGAGGACAATGGCTGAAAGCAGCAATATGCAGGACGAAAACGGCTTCTTCGCCAGCATAAACTGGAAGGTTAACGGCAGTCTTTCTCTGCAATATTATGCGGATTACGCTTATTTCAGTCGTCCGAAATATCTCGTCTCGCAGTCGTCAAACATGGTGGAAAACACGCTTCTTGCCTCCTGGCATAAGCAATATTGGACCGTCACAGCCCGCGCCCGACTGAAATGCCGGCAGTATGACGACAGCGAAAAGACCAACCTCGTATGGAAACGCAATGCTTCGCTAAGGCTTCAGACCGAATACGACGCCAACGGCGATGACTTGATGAAGACCGACAGACAACACGGACTCCACGCAAGACTGCTTCTGCAATATGCTCATTACGACAAGGCTGAGACGCAAAGCAACGGATTCCTTGCTATGCTCACTGGCGGTTTCAAGCCTTTCCGCAAGATAGACATCGACCTTTCTGCCGGCTACTTCAATACTGACGACTACTATTCCGCCATCTATGCCTACGAGCGCGGAATGTCTTACGGCATGGGTTTCGCGCAGTTCTACGGCGAAGGTTGCCGACTGTCTCTCCTTCTTCGCTCTAACATCAGCAGCAAGCTGCAAGCAGCAGTAAAGATTGGCAGCACGAAATACTTTGACCGCAAAACTCTTGGCACCGGCTGGGAGGAGATCAAATCGAGCATCCGCACCGACATAGACTTTCAGTTGAAGTGGAAGATATAAAGAACCATAGACTATTCCCTGCCGTTCTCGACAGGGTAAAACCCCAAACCAAAAACCAAAAACCAAACAATGAAAACCTCCCCAGAACAGGCTCTAAAAAAACTTTCCGCCACCTGCGCCCGACGCGAAATCTGCGAATACGATGCTCTGCAAAAGCTTCACCAATGGCAGATTGAAGAGGAAGAGCAGGCTAAGATTATGGCGCAACTCATAAAATACGGCTTTATAGACAACCTCCGCTACGCTCGGGCTTACGCAGAGGAGAAGCTGAAATACAACCGCTGGGGAGAAAGGAAGGTGGAAATGATGCTGCGCCGTAAGAACATCGACGACGACATCATCAGCGAGGCTCTCGAAGAGCTCATCGACGCTGATTCCACGGAAGAAACACTCCGCAAGCTTCTAGAAGAGAAAGCCCGCTCGCTCCGCAATGAGACTGACCCTTTCAAGAAGAAACAGAAGCTGCTGCGCTTTGCTCTATCTCGCGGTTTCGACTATGGAGACATCATGGATATAGTGGAAGATTTTTGTTCATAAAGACACAGAATTCTGCATTCCACATTATATAAAAGGATAATTTTCCGCATAAACAGCCACTTTTTCTTTAAAAACATTCTTGATTTGATTTATTTTTAATACTTTTGCACTATGTTTCGGCTTCAAAGCCAAAACAAGAGCAGACTCTTCCCTGCCGTTCTCAGCAGGGTAAAACCCGCAAAATCCAAAACCAGAATCGCGGCTCAGTAAACTTCGCCCTACAACAGTGCCGCAAAACCAAAAACAGGAATCGCGGCTCAGTAAACTTCGCCCTACAACAATGCCGCAAAACCAAAAACCGAAAACTAAAAACTCAAAACCAAAATAATGAAACAGTCAACAACTTGCGTGCAGGGCGGTTGGAAGCCAAAGAACGGCGAATCCCGCGTACTGCCTATCATTCAGAGTACAACATTCAAATATGACAATACAGAGGAAATGGCAGACCTCTTCGACCTTAAGAAGGACGGCTATTTCTACACTCGTCTCGCTAATCCTACTAACGACGCTGTGGCATCAAAGATCGCTGAGCTTGAAGGCGGCATCGGTGCTGTGCTCACCTGCTCTGGTCAGGCTGCAAACTTCTTCGCCGTATTCAATATCTGTGAGGCTGGCGGTCACATCGTTGTGTCAAACGAGATCTACGGCGGCACATTCAACCTCTTCGGCGTTACGCTGAAGAAGATGGGCATCGACTGCACCATGATTCCGCCAACATCTACCGACGAAGAAATTCAGGCTGCCATCCGTCCTAATACAAAGCTTCTCTTCGGCGAGACTGTCACCAACCCTGGATGCAACATCTTTGATATTGAGCGCTGGGCAAAGGTGGCTCACAAGAACGGCATTCCTCTCGTCGTAGATAACACCTTCCCAACTCCTATCAACTGCCATCCGTTTGAGTGGGGTGCTGATATCATCACCCACTCTACTACGAAATACATGGACGGACATGCATCTTCTGTCGGCGGCGTAGTCGTTGACTCTGGCAATTTCGACTGGTCTAAGTCGGCTGAGAAATTCCCTGGTCTCTGTACTCCAGACGAGTCTTACCACGGTCTTGTCTATACTGAGGCTTTCGGCAAGATGGCTTACCTCACCAAGATGGTTTCGCAGCTGATGCGCGACCTCGGTTCCATCCCTGCTCCTCAGAACTCTTTCCTCCTCAACCTCGGTCTTGAGACGCTCCATCTGCGTATGCCACAGCATTGCTCTAATGCTCAGAAGGTTGCAGAGTTCCTCTCTCAGCATGAGAAGGTGGCATGGGTGAACTACCCTACCCTTGCCGGCAACAAGAACAATGAGCTCGCTGCCAAGTATGTGCCAAACGGCTCTTGCGGTGTTCTCTCCTTCGGCGTGAAGGGCGATGTTCAGGATGCCGTGAAGTTCATGGACTCGCTGAAGTTCATCTGCATCGTCACTCACGTTGCTGACGCTCGCTCTTGCATCCTCCATCCTGCAAGCCATACTCACCGTCAGCTCTCTACCGAGCAGCTCCTTGAAGCAGGTGTTCAGCCAGACCTCATGCGCCTCTCTGTCGGTATCGAGGATGTGGAAGACATCATCAACGACCTCCAGCAAGCATTGGAAAATGTATAATTAATTGATAATGGATAATGGATAATGGATAATTGGGCTGCGCGGCAAATAATTTTCAATTTTCCATTATCAATTATCAATTAAAATATATTCTCGTATGGAATGTGACAGGTATTTTCTCGTGCGGAAAGTGTTGAAGTAATGGGGAAACTTAACAATGTAAAAACTTCCACAAATTCCACAAGAGATTAATTAAACAACAATTTCCACAAGAGAAAAATATTAATTAGCTTCACCAAGTAAATCTGTAAATCACCATGGAGCATCTTAACGAAAAAACTGGAGCTATCCCACCATCAGAGCTCATAATAAATGCCGACGGCAGCGCTTTCCATCTTCATGTGAAGCCAGAGCAATTGGCTGACAAAGTTATTCTCGTAGGCGATCCTGGCAGAGTAGCCACGGTGGCAAAGTTTTTCGACGCCATAGAAAGCGAAGTCGAGAGCCGCGAGTTCCGCAACATCACCGGCACTTACCACGGCAAGCGCATCTCTGTACAATCTACAGGCATCGGCTGTGACAATATTGACATCGTCATGAACGAGCTTGATGCGCTCAAGAACATCGACTTCCAGACACGAGAGATAAAGGCTGAACATACGCAGCTCACCCTTGTTCGCATCGGTACCTGCGGCGGATTGCAGCCGTTCACTCCTGTCGGCACCTTCGTTGCTTCGCAGAAGAGCATCGGCTTCGACGGTCTGCTGAACTACTACGACGGACGCAACGATGTTTGCGACCTCGACTGCGAGCGTCATTTCGTTGACCACATGAACTGGTCGCCGCTGAAGGGAGCGCCGTACATCATTGACAACGATGCCGATCTCCTTGACCAGATTGCTCAGAACGACATGGTTCGCGGTATGACCATTGCCTGTGGTGGCTTCTACGGTCCTCAGGGCAGACAGCTTCGCCTGAAGATTCAGGATCCTGATCAGAACGAAAAGGTTGAAGCCTTTGAATACGACGGGCTGAAGATCTGCAACTTCGAGATGGAGAGCTCCGCCCTTGCCGGTCTCTCCGCCCTCCTCGGCCATCGCGCCGTGACCTGCTGCATGGTCATCGCAAACCGTTGGGCTAAGGAGATGAATACAGAATACAAGAACTCCATCGAAGACCTCATCCAGAAAGTCCTCGATAGAATCTAAACATTTAAGATTTAAGATTTACCATTTACCATTTACAATGTACCATTATCATTGAGACATACTTTTCATTTAGTCAGGAATCCCGAAATGTTCAGATGACAAAATGATAATGGTACATTGTAAATGGTAAATGATAATGGTACATTGTAAATGGTAAATTGTACATTACATTATGGAAACCCAGATACAGACTCTCCGCGACATACTCAGCGTCTTCCCTGTTGACGCAAAGGCAATCTTCCACCTTGCCATCGGCGACGTTTCCGTCGGACTGGCAGACACTCTTTGCGACGATGTTCCCGAATATTTCGACCAATATGCAGACCTTGTCATCTACATGAACGAGCTCATCACGGAAGGCAAGAAGGCATCACACAGACAACTTGCCCAAGCGGAAGAAATGCTTGTTCAGCAGATAGAGCATCTCTCTTCCCTGTCTGGCGAGAATGCAGTGTTTATCGACGTACTCATGTCGTCGATAAGTGCCGCTATAGACATCATTGCAGACTGGAACGAGAAGAAAATCCTGGGCAGCATGAAAGACGAGAGCGACTTCATCAGCCAGTCCGTTGATCTTCGCGAAATGGTGTTGCAGCGCAGTGCTGAGCAGGTCTGCGAGAATGCAAAGCTCACAGGAGTTTCGGAGGAAGAGATAGAGGAGATACGCGAATACATCCTCACCCTCTGCGAGGCAGAAGACGATGTCTGGGAATACGTCAAATAAAAAAAGGAGAAGACTTTGAAGCCTTCTCCTATATTGATAAATTCCGTTTATTTCAAGTCGCAATGAGCAACATTTTTTGCATTATTTTGATCAATGTAGTCCTGGACTCTTCCCTTCACAAGTCCTCCCATTCTAAAGAAATTGCCATATACTGTAAGGCTATGCTCGCTGCCAACGCCGATGAAACCGGAAATGACAACGTTCACTCTCTCTGGAAGCTCAACACCTTCCTTGATTGAGAATTCTGATTTCAAGGCAGCAGCACCATGCATAGTGGCAGGAATATCGTAGCTGTACATATTGAGAGTCTCACCGTCATTCTTTGCCTTTGTCAGATCAGAACCAGCTTTAGCCTCTACCGATTCAGGCACAGCAGACACCTTCTTGAGCTCATCAACCTTAAGGATCTTTGTCTCAGTACCAACAGTCAACTTATACTGTCTGTTAAAATACTGGCTGCCATTGTCGAAGATGTAAACTCTGCGAACTTCATTTGCAGAATCACCACCAGGGATGTCATCGTCATCGCTACCGCAAGACGAGAAGGCAAATGCCATAGCGAGCATTGCCATTGTCATTACAAGGATTTTTTTCATGTTTAATGGTGAGGGCTTGCCTGTATCGCCCTCGGGGTCTTTATTGTTAATATCTAGTATTTTAGGTTTTTTCTTATCAAGAATTTGTGAATTTGGGACTTGAAGGGTATATTCTTGATTATTATATTTAAAAAGCTATTAAATTATTGCGTCCCGGATTGTGGAGTATAGAAGGAACCACATCTAACTCCTTCAAGAAACTGCTCCATCCTATAGTCTTGTCAAAATCCGATGCCTGATAATAATTCACGGCATCCTCTAATACTGGGAAGCTAGGAAATTCTGGATTATCATAATTATACATCTCGTTTAATGGGAGAATGAGTATGCCCGGCGAACAATATTCGTAAGCCTGCTCCAGCGGAAGTTTCACCGGCTCCGTACAAGCTACGTATGCCATTGACTTAATGGCAGAGATCAGGTCGTCATGAAGCTTACCGAACGGATTGTTCTGTGCTCCGACAGCACTGAGCTCAAGGTTTATCTGGCGTAAAAGGTCTGTCAGAGAGTAAGTTACATAGGTTTGCTGAACAACAAACTTACGCAATTTATTCCAATCTTCAGGACAATCTTCGTATGCAGCCTTGGCGTTGTCTGTCGGCGCACATTTCACCCACTCTATCACCTTTGATGCTTCAAATAACAGATTACCTTTCTGATCTCTGTAACGTGTTAGATCTTTTTCCATATACGGAAGAAGTGCCTTTGGCATAGACGTAACGTTGAAATAATCGGCAACGTATGACACAAGACATTGTATAACAGACTTACGGATATACGGAGCGAATTTGTCTGAAAGTGACAATTCAGCCGCAGTAGGCTCTATAGACTCTGTGCTAGTGAATTTCTCTGTCATCGTGTTTGCAATATTCTGCAACACAGGAGTCACAGTGCCCAACTTTGACAGGTCGTAGAAACCAATATCGCTGTATTTTATGTAACCGTTATCGTATTTCTTGCCCCACCACTGTTCTGACACGCAATGGTCAGCATATTTGTGCATGGCTCCCTCAAGTTCTGCATCTGTAGTGCCTGCCGACTTAAGAAGATTGAGCAGCTTACGGTAGTCTCCACCATCACCAGGTGTCACCTCAACAGCAGCCAGCAAATACCTGACAGCCTTGGCGTAAGTATAGATATTCTCGTACATAGCCATCAGGCACGCATCGGCATAGTAGAGATCTACGCCGCCGCCTTTGGTTATGCCCTCTACGACATCAACGGCCTTAAGACTCTTATTGCCGATATTGTCGTCAACGAGAATGCAACGCGTCTTATTCTGTGACTCTAACTGCGCCTTTCCATCAACGAGTCTCCAGCCGTTGCCATGGTCGGAGATCACGAGTATGGTGCGCTTTGCGTTCGGATACGTCTTCTTGCTCCAGTTGATGAACTCTGCAAGGCTTTCGCCGTTCGACATATCATAGTCGCTGCCGCCAATCTTCTCCGAGTTGATGTTATTCAGATAGTAGTTGAAGGCAGAGTCGTTAAGAACGGGATATGTATCCGACTTAGACAGGAACTGTCCCTGGAGATGTGCGTTCTCCTCGAGAGTAAAGCGGCGAGTTCCGTTAAAGTTTTGAGTTGTCGGTTTCGACTGAAGTGGCTTAGACAGTTTGTACTGGAAAGTCATAGCTACCTTGTCGCTGCCGCCCTCGTCTATTGCCTGCACGATGTTGCTGACAATTTCATTGTCAAGGTTTCCGCCACCAACGGCATAGAACATGACAAGGTAATCAGCACCCGACTCAACAGGTACATCTGGAGTTATAATATCCTCCGTATCATGATCCTGACATGAATTGAATGTCAGCAGACTGACTGCTGCGGCAAAGAGCATTAAAAGTTTTTTCATCACTTTATTTAGTTTATTCTTTTTGAGAGGAGTACTTTCCCCCCTGTGGGGTCTTTATTTTAAAATGTGCGCAAATTTACACATTCCGCGCAGATTATCGGCTTGCAAAATAAAAAAATCTGCATCTGAACTGCAAATTCTAAACATTTTGCAAGTTTTTCCGCTTGTTTTTCTTCTTTTCATGCGAATGACCGTCCTACCTTCACAAAAAACTCCCACTATTTGTAGCGGGAGTTTCGTTGTTGTCATGCTTACTTGCCCTTTGACAGATCCTCAGCAAGGAGTTCTGCCTGGTATTCATAGTAGGACTTGCCGTCTATTACATTCATCATATCGCCAGGAGTGTAGCCGACATACAGTGGACTTATTGATGGTCCTACTGACATTTCGTACTTTCCGTTTTCATCACATTTAGCTCGGTTCATTTGTGCGCCGAAGTTCATACTGCGCTGAACTTGTGCTGGCAGGTTCTCGAGGAAACTCTTGATGTTTGCCTTTGGAGTGACCTTGGCTTCTACATAGTCAATGCCC